>JAGNUZ010000070.1 GCA_017986765.1 Paludibacteraceae bacterium
GCAAAGTTACTCAAAGTAGATGGTAAAATTGCCACCTTAATTTCGGCAGGAACAGCCATTTGTGGAGGAAGTGCAATTGCAGCTGTTGCGTCTGTTATCAACCCGAAAAGTGCTCAGATTTCTGTTTCGTTAATTGTTATTTTTATACTCAATGCAGTTGCTTTGTTGATTTTTCCAGCCATTGGGCATTATTTTCATTTGTCTGAAGAAACATTTGGCAACTGGGCAGCTATTGCTATACATGATACTAGTTCGGTGGTGGGAGCAGGGGCGATGTATGGACCCAAAGCTTTGGAGATTGCGACTACCGTAAAGTTAATTCGTGCCTTGTGGATTATACCGTTGTCAATTGTAATTGCCTTGTTGCACAAAGATGCTGCAAAAGGAAAGATTAAAATTCCGTGGTTTATCGGGCTGTTTGTGGTGGCGATTATTATTGCTTATTTGTTGCCTAGCGGACAAGTTTTATTTGACTCGCTCAACTGGTTGGGCAAACGTGGAATGGTAATAGCTCTGTTCCTTATAGGGTCTAATCTATCGTTGAAAGAAGCTAAAAGCGCAGGTTTTAAAACATTCCTTTTAGGTGTTTTGCTTTGGCTATTTATTGGCGTAGGCTCTTTTATTGCACTCACTTTATAGGCAATACATACGTAGTTTTATGCAATTGTTTCGTACACACCAATCGTATGAGCAATTGTTCCTGCCAAGACAAATATGTGCCAAATGCTGTGGTAATAAGGCTTGTAGCTTTTAACGTAGAAATATACCCCAATTGTATAGAAGAACCCCCCAATACCTAGCCACCACAAAATTGGCACAGGCATATTGTTGCTTAATGGTTGTATGATAAACACAATCATCCAACCTAAGGCGAGGTATAATACGACGGAAAGCCATTTTAAATACTGAATAAAAAACAGTTTGTACACGATGCCAATTGCCACAATCGACCATACAGCCGTTAAAAAATGAATGGCTGTATCTGTAGGTACAAATTTTGCTACGAAAGGAGTGTACGTGCCAGCGATAAGAAAATAAATACTGATATGGTCAAACTTTTTGCAAATAGGTTTTCTACTCGGGTTTTTTACAAAATGATACACCGTAGAAGAAGTATATACCGCTATCATGCCCAAAGCAAATAAACCCACGGATAAAAACGGCAATAAGTTACTAGCGTCATACGCCACATACATGCAATATGGGATAACAGCTATACTCCATAGCATACCCAAGGCATGCGATACCGTATTCAAACGCTCTTCTTTGAAAGTTTGTGGGCGAGATTTCATTGTGTTGGTTTTGAGAAAGACAAACAAGGCTAAACTTTTCCGTTTAGCCTTGTTCTATATCTTAAGAGTTAGTTTTCCATGTTGTGATATACGTTTTGCACATCTTCGTCATCTTCTAATTTGTCGATGAGCTTGTTGACTTGTGCTTTTTGCTCTTCAGTAAGTGTTTTTATATCGTTGGGTATGCGTTCGAATTCAGCGCTGTGAATGTCAAAACCATTTTCTTCCAAATGTTTTTGAATGATAGAGTACGATTGAAAATCTCCGTATAGAATAATATCGCCTTCATCCTCTCCCAATTCATCTACGCCAAAATCAATGAGTTCTAATTCTAAATCGTCTAAAGTTAAGCCATCTTTCGGAGCTATTCTGAACACACATTTATGGTCGAATAAAAATTGCAACGAGCCTGATGTGCCAAGCGAACCACCCAATTTATTGAAATAACTACGCACATTGGCAACGGTACGGGTTGTATTGTCGGTAGCAGTTTCTACTACAATAGCAATACCGTTTGGTCCGTATCCTTCGTATATCATTTCTTTGTAGTCAGCTTCGTCTTTCGATGATGCTTTTTTGATGGCACGTTCCACATTTTCCTTGGGCATATTTTCTTTTTTAGCCTGCTGTCCCAACATGCGTAAACGTGGATTGGTATCAGGGTCAGGTCCACCTTCTTTTACGGCAATGGTTATCTGTTTTCCTAATTTAGTAAACACGCGAGCCATATTGCCCCAGCGTTTTAGCTTTGTTGCTTTTCTATATTCAAATGCTCTTCCCATGGGTATATAAATGTGTTATAGTGTGTTGTTTTATTGTCTTAGTTTTGCTCCTAATTGCGTTTCAAATGCAGCAAGTAGTTTTTGCATAATGCCATCTATTTGCTTGTCTTCCAATGTTTTTTGCTCATGTTGAAGAATAAAGCTTACAGCGTACGATTTTTTATCTTGGTCAATATTTTTGCCTTCGTACACATCAAAAAGTTGCACTTTTTTCAATAGATTTTTTTCTGTTGCCAAGGCTAATTCTTCGATATCCTGAAAACGGATATCTTTGTCGAGGACTAAAGCTAGGTCGCGTTTTACAGCTTGAAATTTTGGTATTTCGTGGTAACGTACGGTTTGGTTTCCTACTATTTTGAGAAGATTTTCCCAGTAGAAATCAGCAAAAAATACTTCTGTATCAATATCAAACTGTTTCAGCACCTTGCTCGATACAATTCCTAATGTAGCGATAGGCAAGTTTGTTTTGCTTGTAAGCATCAATCCGTTAGACAGTATATCGCTACTGTAATCGCTCGTAGTAATCGCACTATTTTTCAATCCTAATCGAATCAGAATAGTTTCTGCATATCCTTTTAGGTCGTAAAAATTTACTTTTCGTTCGCTGTCAGTCCAACTTTGTTTTGCTTTATTTCCACTTATCCACAAGCTCAAATGCAATTCCTCAGAATATGCTTTTAGCGGATTTTCCGTGTTTTTCTTTTCAGCATGATAATGATAGCAGTTACCAAATTCATATAGTTTGAGGTTACTATTTTTGCGATTGCGGTTATAAGAAGTACTTTCTAATCCACCGAAAAGAAGTGTTTGTCGCATTACGCTCAAATCAGCGCTGAGTGGATTGAGCATTTTTACAGCCTCACTTTCAGGGTAAGATTGTAAATCTTTATAATAGGCTATTTTAGTAAGCGAATTATTCAGAATTTCATTAAATCCAGCTCCTGTTAATTGTTCGGCAATGGTATTTTGTAGTTTGTGCGTATCAGGTTTAACAGCATACGTAATAGACGATTTTAATTCGTCCGTAGGTAGGATGTTGTTATAGCCATACACACGCAAAATCTCTTCGATAACATCCACATCTCTTTGCACATCTACACGGTAGGCAGGTACAGAAAGTTGTAAAGTGTCATTGTCTTCGTTGATAATGTCGATTTCTAAACCAGTTAAAATGGTTTTGATGGTTTCTTTTTCAATGATTTTACCAATCAATGCATTAATTTTCGTGTACGTTACCGTAACATCAAAGTTTGCAATAGGAGTAGGGTATATATCTACAATCTCAGAAGATATTTCGCCACCTGCAATTTCTTTGATTAATAAGGCAGCTCTTTTTAGTGCATATACAATGTTGTTTGGATCAACTCCACGTTCAAAGCGGAAAGACGAATCGGTATTTAAACCATGAAAACGTGCTGTTTTCCGTATGTTTATAGGATTGAAATATGCACTTTCAAGGAATAATTTAGTAGTAGTTTCTGTTACGCCAGAATGCAAACCACCAAAAATACCTGCTATGCACATGCCTTCGTTGGCATTGCAAATCATTAAATCTTCGCTAGATAATTTGCGTTCTACCTCGTCTAAAGTTACAAAAGGAGTATTTTTATCTAAAGTAGTAACCCGTATTTTGTTGCCCGTAATTCTATCGCCATCAAAAGCATGGAGAGGTTGCCCTGTTTCGTGCAACACAAAATTAGTAATATCCACCACATTGTTAATCGGACGCATGCCAATCATGATGAGGCGATTTTTAAGCCAATCGGGCGATTCGCTAACCTTTATATTGCTGATAGTAACACCGCAATAACGAGGGCATAGTGTTGAATCTGGCACATCTACTTTTACTGTATAATTTGTATTGTCAACTGCAAATGCTTCTACGCTAGGTTTTGTTAAAAAAATCGTTTTGTCTTTTAGACGCAAAGCAGCGACCAAGTCGCGAGCAACGCCAATATGCGAAGTTGCATCTACACGGTTAGGCGTAATATCTACTTCCAAAACAGTATCGTTTTCAATTGAGTAAAGGTCTTTTACCAATGTACCCACTTCTACGCCTTGATTGATTTCAATAATGCCATCGTGGCTGGTGCCAACACCGATTTCATCTTCACCACAGAGCATGCCGTTGGATTCTACTCCACGGATTTTTGACCGCTTAATAGCAAAAGAATCATCACCCGAATACAAGGTCGTGCCTACTGTAGCAACTACTACTTTAATGCCTGTACGGCAATTGGGTGCACCGCATACAATTTGGATGGGTTCAGTGGCAGGGTCAATACGTACTTTGGTTACTTGCAAGCGGTCGGCATCAGGATGTTTAGCACATTCGAGCACTTCGCCTACGACTAAGCCTTTCAAACTGCCTTTAATGGTTTCGACTTCCTCTACAGAGCCAACTTCCAGTCCGAGCGAAGTGAGTAATTGCGATACTTTTTCTGCTGGAAGGTTTATGTTTACGTATTGTTTGAGCCAATTGTATGAAATATTCATTGCTTTGCTTGATTTAAAATAAGAATTAAGAGTGCAAATTTAACAAACATATGCTATTACAAAAAATAATTGTCGTAAAAAAACAATCTTCTTATTTTGATTTCTGTATTTTTCTTCAAAAGTTTGTATCTTTGCCTGTATATTTACAGCTTCGCATGCTTTTTTTGTTACACTAAATTGGTAGAAAAAATTGGACATCATCGATTCGATACACTCTTTTATGGAATATTTGTACGCTAATAGTACATATTTCTCTTTGCTTATTTCCTTTTTATTGCTTATTGTTCTGTTGCTGAGTTCAGCATTTGTGTCAGCATCTGAAGTGGCATTTTTCTCTTTGCTTCCCAAAGACGTAGAAACATTGCTGTCGAGTGATGATCCTAAAGATGCCCGTATTTTGGAGTTGAAGAATAACAATGACCGATTATTGGCGACTATTTTAATTGCGAATAATATGGTGAATATTGCCGTTATTGTGCTTTCTACAAGCATCTTATTCGGCTTATTCGATTTTACGAATCAACTTTGGTTGGGTTTTTTGGTCGAAACGGTAGTGATTACATTCGTATTGTTGCTCTTTGGTGAAAATATGCCTAAAATATATGCGGCGAAATACCCATTGCAATTTGTCCGTTTTGCCACACCTGCTATGGGGATTCTCAATAAACTGTTATTCCCCTTGTCTTGGCTATTGATAATAGCCACACGCAATGTAAAATTGTTGGATAAAAAACCCAATTCGCAGACTTTATCGACTAGCGATTTATCGAAAGCCTACGAGCTTACTTCGGGCGAATTAGACGAAGACAAGGATATTTTAGAAGGAATTATTCGTTTTAGTAATACTGAGGTCGAAAGTATTATTATTCCGAGAGTCGATGTGATAGGAGTGGATATAAAAGAACCATTTTCCGAATTGATGCGTATAGTCATTGATTCTGGCTATTCACGTTTGCCTGTATATGCTGATACGATTGATAATATTAAAGGTATTTTATTCCTCAAAGACATATTGGCTCATATCAATAAAGGCGATGAATTTAAGTGGCAAAAATTGGTTCGTCCTGCGTATTTTGTTCCTACTAGAAAGCATATCAATGTATTGCTCGAAGATTTTCAGAAAAATAAAACCCATATTGCCATCGTGGTCGATGAATTTGGCGGCACGGTAGGTATAGTTACATTAGAAGATATTTTAGAAGAAATAGTGGGTGATATTAGCGATGAATACGACGATGATAACGAACGCCTGTATATTACTTTAGATGAAAATATATTTGTATTTGAGGCTAAAATATTGCTCGAAGATTTTTTTAAGATAAAAGGAGTAGACGAAAAAGATTTTGAGAAAGTCTCTGATGAGCCCGACAGCTTGGCTGGGTTAATTTTGGAAATGAAAGGAGAAATACCCAAAGCTGGTGATATAATTACTTATGAGCATTATACGTTTGAAATTATGTCAGCAGATAAAAGACGTATAAAAACCATTAAACTAACCATAAATGAGCCTAGCCAAGAGTAAATCTTTGCAATTATTGGAAATATTGTTCGTCGTGTTGTCTTTTTCGTCATGCTCCAGTGGCTATACGCCAAAACCCATGGGCTATTTTCGGATAGATTTGCACGAAAAAGAATATGCGAACAGTGAAAATAACGTACCATACTCTTTTGAATATCCAAGTAATATTGCCAAAATAGTACCACATAAAAAAAATCCATTGTGGGTTGATGTTGTTTATCCTGAGTATAATGCCAGAATCTATTGCAGTTATATGCCCATTCAGGATAATTTGTACGATATATCCGAAGACTCTAGGGAGTTTGTGTACAAACATGCCATTAAAGCAGATGCCATTACCCAACAACCTTTTGAGAATGCCGACACGCATGTGTATGGTGTTTTGTACGAAATAAAAGGCAATGCCGCATCGTCCATACAATTTACACTGACGGATAGCACAAACCATTATTTTAGAGCCGCCTTGTATTTTAATAATAAACCCAACAACGATTCCATTGCACCCGTATTGGCATATATCCGCGAAGATATTGTGCGTATGATGGAGACCATGGAGTGGAAATAAACCGATACTTATTGTGCCATTTGCTTATTCTACACAATCTGACGACAAAACTGTAGCGGTATGGCAACTTACCGAAACGGTAGATGAATTGCAAGCACTACTTCCTTTTACAGATGCTTACCACAACGAATTTGCACTACTGAAAAGCGACAAACGTAAAAAAGAGTTTCTAGCTGTACGCATATTATTACAGCACCTCTTGCCAGACGCTCCTAGCATGGCGTATCACGCAACGGGAAAACCGTATCTAACAGATTTCTCTTATTTTATTAGTGTGTCTCATACGCAAGGATATGCAGCCGTTTGCATAAGCCTACACGAAGAAGTGGGGGTGGATATAGAACGTAAGTCAGAAAAAATTCACCGTGTGAAACATAAATTTTTGCATGCTGACGAAGTTGATTATGCCAACGAGCATCCTAACTTTGTACTTTTAGCATGGGGAGTAAAGGAGGCCGTGTATAAAAAAATAGGCGAAACGGTGGTGGATTTTTCTAAATCAATATACATACACCCTGTTGTAGTACAAAATAAGGGGCAAGTTCACGTTCACATTGTGCCAAGCGATATTGGGTATATCTTTTATTATCAAGCACATGCTGATTATGTATTGGTATATGGATAATTTTTTT
>JAGNUZ010000010.1 GCA_017986765.1 Paludibacteraceae bacterium
CGTCTTCAAAAAGCGATTTAATGTGGGCTCTATTCTCCTCTATTTCCTTTTCGTTATAGGGCTTTTCGCTATTAATGCCCATGGCTATAATTACGCTATCGAATATAGTAAGTGTGCGTTTCACCAAACTATAATGTCCTATCGTAAATGGGTTAAAAGTGCCTGGGAAGATTGCTGTTTTTGACATAAAACTTCGTTTCTTTTTAGTGTAAATTTCACTGCTCGCTATTTGCCGATACAAAGGTATGAAATTTTGAATGAATCGGTTTTTATTTTGAAAATTTTCGTAATTAGTGTGGCTTTTTTTTTACTTTTGTACAACTATAATTTGCACTTTATGAAAACCTCCGATTTATATCAATTGTATCTTCAATACCCCAATGTTACCACTGATAGTCGTAGCTGTCTGCCAGCATCAATGTTCTTTGCATTGAAAGGAGATAACTTTAACGGAAACCAGTTTGCACAAAAAGCACTAGAAAATGGAGCATCAATCGTCGTAGTTGATGAAGAAGCGTATGTGACTGATAAACGCTGTGTATTGGTTGATAACGTATTACTCGCTTTGCAAGATTTAGCCCGATTTCATCGGAGGAATTTGACTATTCCCGTAATAGGAATTACAGGTAGTAATGGTAAAACAAGCACCAAGGAGTTGTGTGCCGCCGTATTGAAACAAAAATACAAGGTACATTTTACGCAAGGTAATTTGAATAACCACATTGGCGTGCCACTCACGTTGTTGGGTATCACTCCTTCAGCTGAAATCGCTATTATTGAAATGGGGGCTAATCACCCAGGGGATATTAAAGAACTGGTGGAGATTTCCTTGCCCGATTATGGGCTGATTACCAATGTGGGCAAAGCACATTTGGAGGGTTTTGGTTCTTTCGAGGGAGTGATAAAAACAAAAAAAGAATTGTACGATTATATTCTGCAAGCAAATGGAAGAATCTTTATTGATGGTGATAATGCTTATTTAGAGGTAATGGCTCAGGGCTTAGAAAAGATTTATTACGGAACAGATGAGAAGGGATATATCAACGGACATATCGTTTCGACGAATCCTTTTGTTGCTTTTGAGTGGTCACAAAATAATGCTACACCGCAGCGTGTGCAAACAAATTTAATCGGAGAATATAATATTTCTAATTTATTGGCGGCAGTATGTGTGGGAACGTATTTTGGCGTTACCTCAGCTCAATGCAAAGAGGGGATTGAATCATACGTATCGGATAATAATCGTTCGCAATGGCAAAAAACAGCCAAAAACGAATTGATTTTAGATGCATATAATGCTAATCCAACAAGTATGGAGGCTGCTTTGCGAAATTTTAAAAATATTGAGACCGATAAACCTAAAATGGTGGTTATAGGAGATATGTTTGAGTTAGGAAAAGATGCCCTTCTGGAGCATCAGAAAATAGTGGATTTAATACAATCTTTGTCATTTGATTCAGTGTATTTAGTAGGGAAACAATTTGCCAGTACAATTTCTTCGTTTACCACTTTTGCGAGTGGAGAAGAATTGATGCCTTTTTTGGAAAATAAGGCAATAGAGGGCTGTTATGTTCTTATTAAAGGGTCACGAAGTATGAAAATGGAAAGAGTGGTAATTTATTTATAATAGTATGAAATATTGTGTAGATATTTTTAATTATAACCGTAGAGTGGCGAGTGAAGTGGCCGTGGGAGTTGTGCCAATGGGTGGTAATTATCCAATTCGAGTACAATCTATGACGAATACTTCTACCATGGATACAGAGGCAAGTGTGCGTCAATGCGAAGAAATTATTGTGGCAGGAGGTGAATATGTTCGTTTGACAACGCAAGGCATACGCGAGGCTCAGAACTTGCGATTTATCCATGATCAGTTGCGTGCAAAAGGCTTGCAAACACCTTTAGCGGCAGATGTGCATTTCAATCCAAAGGTCGCAGATGAGGCGGCTCAGATAGTCGAAAAAGTGCGAATTAATCCAGGTAATTACGTGGATAGTGTTAAGACATTTCAGCAATTCGAATATACCGATGCAGAATATGCACAAGAATTAACAAGAATTGAGGATAAATTATTGCCTTTAATTGCTATTTGCAAAAAACATAAAACAGCTATTCGTATAGGAGTTAACCATGGTTCGCTGAGTGATAGAATTATGAGCCGCTATGGCGATACTCCTCGTGGTATGGTAGAGGCGTGTATGGAATTTTTGCAGATATGTGTGCGAGAGAATTTTATGCAGGTTGTCATTTCTGTAAAAGCATCAAATACCATGGTTATGGTGCATACTGTTCGTCTATTGGTATCAACTATGGATGAAGAAAAAATGCATTTTCCCTTGCATTTGGGCGTAACTGAAGCGGGAGATGCAGAAGACGGACGAATAAAATCAGCTGTAGGTATTGGTGCTTTACTTGCCGATGGTATAGGAGATACGATTCGGGTGTCGCTGAGCGAGCATCCAGCAATGGAGATTCCCGTAGCTAAAAAGATGGTGGAATATATTGCATCAAAAACTCAGGCCCCTGTTATAACTGAGCAATCTAATAAGGATTTTTTCAATCCTTTTATTTATACCCGAAGAAAAACAGTAGCAGTTGGTTCTATTGGAGCATCTTTTGTACCTATTGTTATACAAAATGCTTCAATGAGTGCTGATATCGTTCCGTTAAAAGAGGCGCTACAAGCCGATTTTGTCTATTATGGTACTAAAAAACCTTTGGCAGAATCACTTGCTTCCACAATTATAGATGCATCTTGTTGGCAAGTAGGTTCTAATGCTTACCCTTTGTTTAAAGTTGGAGAGTTGGGTAGCATCCAGCACTGTGCATCTAAAATTCTCTTTTTGCAACTAACTCTTGCCGAACTTACTGATGAGGTCTGTGCATTTTTGTCACAACAAGCATATATTGTATTAATTATTGACTTGCAACATCAGAATGCCATTGGCGAAGGTAGAGCTATATTTGCTAAATTGGCAGACAAACACTTGGTGAATCCAGTGGTTTTGAGTCGTAGCTTTAATGATACAGATGCGGAAACACTTCAAATTAAATCGAGCATTGATGTAGGCTCATTCTTTTTAGATGGTCTTGGAGATGGTATTATGTTGTCTAATACACATGAGAAAAGTCTGCTGAATATGGTTTCGCTCTCATTCTCTATATTGCAAGCTACACGTGCACGTATGAGTAAAACGGAATTTATTTCGTGTCCAGGGTGTGGGCGTACGTTGTTCGATTTGCAACATACGATTGCTAATATCAAAGCAGAAACATCGCATTTGAAGCAACTAAAAATTGGCATCATGGGCTGTATTGTAAATGGTCCTGGCGAAATGGCAGACGCTGATTATGGCTATGTAGGTGCAGGCAAAGGCAAGGTGAGTTTGTACAAACGACAAGAATGTGTGCAAAAAAACATTCCCGAAAAAGAGGCGGTACAAACGCTTATTCAATTAATAAAAGACAATGGCGATTGGCATGAAAAATAGACGGAGAAGATAGATATGGAGAAAAAGTTAGCACAGTTATTTACGCTTTTGTTTCAGCCTTTGTTGATGCCCATTTATGGGTTTTTGTTGTTGCTGTATTCAGACTATCTAGCGATGTATAACTTATTTGGCAAGTGTTTTTTGTTTGGCGTTACAGGTCTTTTGTCAACCATTATACCTGTTTTGGGTATATTTATCTTGTATAAAGTAGGTGTAGTTCAATCGATACAAACTGCCAAACGAGAAGAACGATTTTATCCTTATCTTATTACACTCATTTCGCTGGGTTTGTTGGTTTATTTTTACCTGATTTTTAAAATTCCTCCGTTTGTGAGTTATATAGCTATCGGTCTTTTTTTCTCTGTACTCATTATTATGCTAGTAAACCTGTGGTGGAAAATAAGTGCACACATGGGAGGAGTTGGGGGGTTGTTAGGAAGTGTGTTGGCACTTACGTATTATTTTCAAGATAACACAATGTGGTTGTATATGATACTTTTTGTTGTTTCGGGCATAGTGGCATTTGCTCGCTTAAAGCTCGAAGCGCATACTCCATCGCAGTTAATAGCAGGTTTTTTTGTTGGATTAGTGGGTCTAGGAGTCGCTCCATTGCTCGTTTTGCTGTAAAAGGACGCTTTTGTCTGAAAAAAGAGTGTGAATATTTTGCAGAATTAAAAAACTACCGTATATTTGCACCCGCAATTCAGAAAAACATGTGCTGTTTGAATTGTCCGATGGCCCCTTCGTCTATCGGTTAGGACGTAAGATTTTCATTCTTGAAAGAGGGGTTCGACTCCCCTAGGGGCTACAAATTATAAAAAAATAGATTGAACGATGGCAAATCACAAATCATCAGTAAAGCGAATTAGACAAACTGAAAAAAGAAAATTGCATAACAGATATTATGCAAAAACAGCTCGTAACGCCGTAAGAAAATTACGTGCATTAAGAGAAAAAGAAGAAGCGGTAGCTTTGTTGCCAACTGTTTCAGCTATGTTGGATAGACTAGCGAAAAAGAACATTATTCATAAGAATAAAGCAAGCAACTTGAAATCTAAATTGGCTAAAAAAGTGAATAGCTTATAAACATTTATTTTTAGATATAAAATATATATAAAAATGGCTTTCTGTAGATTACTGAAAGCCATTTTTTTGCTATATATAGCAAAAAAGCGATTGAATATTTTTTTATACTTTAATTATTCAGTATTTTTGAGGGCAGATGCAAGAAGTTAAATCCTTGAGGATTAAAGAATGGTCGTTGGAGGACAGGCCTAGAGAGAAGCTAATGGAGAAAGGTCTCTTTTCTCTTTCGGATGCAGAGTTGATTGCGATTATTATCGGTTCTGGTACACGAAACGAAACGGCGGTAGAATTGGCTAAAAAGGTGCTGTTGCAAGCAGATAATGACCTAAATCAGCTAAGTAAACTCTCGGTAAAGGACTTAACCAAGAATATAAAAGGTATAGGAAATGCTAAAGCTATCGGTATAGTCGCCGCATTGGAATTGGGCAGGAGACGAAAAAAGCTTGATATGAGTCAGGTGCTAACGATTACTTCAAGCGAGCACGTAGCGTCTATTTTCTTTCCATTGCTAGGAGATTTAGCTCAAGAAGAATTTTGGGTGTTATTGTTAACCAGAGCGAATAAGGTCGCAGCTAAAATGCGTATTTCCAGTGGTGGTATTCATCAGGCAATTGTGGATACACGTATTATTTTTAAGCATGCCATTCAACATGCAGCATCGGGTATTATATTGTGTCACAATCACCCTTCGGGCACATTGAGCCCCAGTCAGGAAGATAAAAATATTACAGAAAAAATCAAACAAGGAGCAAAACTGTTTGAAATGAGTGTGTTGGATCATGTTATTATTGCAGGCGATGCTTATTATAGTTTTGCAGACCATAATATATTGTAACTATAGCATATGGTATTGATATTTACAGATAAATATACTCCGAGAGTAAAATATATATTTGAACAGGTAATAAAGGAAATATTGCACGTTGATATATCTTTTACCACCAAATTACAAGTCGCATTAGATAGCACCTTTCCTGTTATTTGTTATTCCAGAGAACATCGTATTCCCAATTCTTTTGTGGTAGAGCCTGAGGGCTTATTGTTTAAACGCGGAGTGAGGGAAGTTCAACCAGAAGTGACAGAGTGGAACGGGACAAAGATTTTTTTTCAGGCTACAAAAGCAGATACATCCATTCCTTTCGATATTTTTGCAGCCGCTTTTTACCTCATTACTCGATATGAAGAATATGGTTGTGCCGATTTAGACGAACATGGTCGATTCAAATTTGAGAATAGCATTGCATACAAACATGATTTTTTAGATATTCCTCTTGTTGATCAGTGGGCAGAAATGCTAGATAAAATGTTGAACGCTGCTTTTCCTATGTACACGATTAAGGCTAAATCTCGTTTTCGCTTTTGTCCTTCTATCGACATTGATCATGTATATAAATACAAGTCTAAGTTTATATCAATCAATGTTATACGGCTTGCGCAGAAATTGTTAGCTGGAAAAAAGGCAGAGTTTAAGTATCATTTAAAAGTTTTATTGAATAAGGCTCCAGATCCCTATTTTAACCTTGAGTATATTGTAGATATGCACAATGATTATAATTTGCGTCCGATATTCTTCCTACATGTTGGACCTCGGGGTCCATTTGATGGCTATTCGTACTACAATCCATACAAAGTTATCAAAGAATTGTTTTACCGAACTCTCATCGTTGGTTTGCATCCGTCTTATAATGCAAGTGGGAATTTAAATCAGATGATAAAAGAGAAAAAAAAGTTGGAAACAATGACGCGTGTTCGTGTTGTTTTAAATCGCTTTCATTTTTTAAAATTCACTTTCCCTCAAAGTTTTGAGCACCTCAATGCTTTATCTATTGCACGAGATTATTCTTTGGGCTATGCAAATCGTACAGGTTTTAGAGCAAGTACGTGCACTCCTTTTTTGTTTTATAACATGGAGAAAGATTATATTTCTACTATGGAAATGCACCCTATAGTGCTAATGGATGTTACTGTACAAAAATACATGCAGAGGGAGGCTAAAGATTTGCTAGGAATTATAAGCAGTTATGCCGAAATTATAAAGCGTTATAATGGAGAAATGGTCACGTTGTTTCACAACGAATCATTGTCTGATGAGGATATGTGGTATGGATGGCGAGAAGAGTATAAGCGTGCTGTGCAATATGTTGCTTTGCTGGAATTACACTCCATTGACGAAGCCAAAGAAAAAATAAATAACCAATTGATGAACTCATGATTATACGTAATTTAGCCCTTCAGAATTCATTGTTAAACAATTTTTTGGAACAGATTCGTTCCACAGAGATACAGTCAGACAGATTGCGATTTAGACGCAATATGGAGCGTATAGGCGAAGTTATGGCATACGAAATAAGTAAATCATTGCAATATTCTACTAAAAGCGTAACGACTCCTCTGGGTGTCGCTCCTGTTAATACCTTTGATAATGACGTGGTATTGGGAACGATTTTTAGAGCAGGATTGCCTTTTCATCAAGGTTTTCTCTCGTATTTTGATAAGGCTGATAATGCTTTTATTTCTGCATACAGAAAATATAAAGATGCCTTAAAGTTTGAGGTGTTTATTGAATACATCGCTTCTCCTGTTTTAACCGACAAAACACTTATTTTAGTTGATCCTATGCTTGCCAGTGGCTCATCTATGGAGTTAGCTTTTAATGCTCTGCTTACTAAAGGCATGCCGAAGGAGGTTCATTTTGCTACGATTATTGCCAGCCAGTATGCAGTCGATTATTTAACATCCCATTTCGACAAGCACACCAACATTACTTTGTGGGCTGCTGCAATTGACCCTGAATTAGACAGTCATTCGTACATTGTACCCGGTTTGGGCGATGCAGGCGATTTGGCTTATGGTCAGAAATAATAATACTTTTTTATTAAAAAGGAAGTTTAATGCTTTTCTCGAAATTGGGAATATAGGTGTTTTTTACGTCTGCTATTCCTTGCTGTATAGACAAGCTAGCTTGTTGTTGAACAGCAAATAAGCCTATTTGCGCGAGGTATTTTCCTAGGTATTCTTGCTCAGGCTGCCCTGGAGTAGGGATAAGAATGGCTTTTTTCTGCATAGATACCAAATCCATTATGCTACTGTATCCTGCTCTACAAATTACTATTCCTGTATTTCTTATATACGATTGTAGTTCTGTATGTAGCAAATAGGGAAGAATGGTGATGTTTTTTTCGTAGCGAATTATCGTCTCCTTGCTTGGTACACCTTGTATTAAAATGGTTCGTTTATTTAGTTCTTTGAGCTGAGTGATTAGCAGGCTTTCGAGCACCGTTCTTTGTGGTTCCAGTCCTGATAAGATAACCAACACCTCTGATGCATACATTTCATTTTCCTCAACTATGGAGGATTGAGCGTGAAAACGTGAAAGCGGGTTGCAAAAATAGGCATTTTTTGGCAAACGGTATTTATGTGTTAGTTTGCCAGCCAAAGATTTCGTTGTATCTTGATAATCAGGGATCAAACAATATGTATAGTGGTGTATAATGCGTCGATGAATCTTCCATATTGATTTTTCTAAAAAGCGAAAGCCTGTTGGCATTTTTATCAATAATTGATGTGAGATATAGGCTGTCGTGACTTGTTTATGCCATAAACCAAATCGATTGTCGGATATAATGATGTCAATTTGATGCTCCTTTATTAGTTTCTTGAGCGTAAAATGCTCTTTGATTGAATGGTATAGAATACTTGGAGTAGAGAGAATAACTCTTGCTATTTGCGAATTGCCTTTACTGTAGTGCATGGTAAGACCACGGAAATATATGTGTTGTAGTTGTGGAAACTCTTCTTGCAGCAAGGTGCCCGAGATGCCGTAGCTCGCAATGAGTATGGTATTGCCTTCTTGGTGTAATTTTTGAATGATAGGAATGCAACGAGTAGCATGTCCCAACCCCCAATTTAAAGGGCAGATGAGAATTCGCTTTCCAGCTGTCATACAGATACCGAAATGTTGAATCCTAACTTTTTGGCACGTGTAGCAATTGATTTAAGTTCAGCTTCTGAAACTTTTTTTAAGGTTTTGACAGGCGTTTCTCTATCTATGGTGTAAATCATAATCTGTTGAGGATGAATTATTTTGAGGGCTTCTATCCATGCAGAAATTTCTTCGTCAGTTGTATTGTCAATTACAAGTCCATTATGAGTTCCTTTTACAAACAAGGTTTGAACAATACATTGACCGTGAAAAGAGGCAAGAGATTGGATAATATCTTCTACTTCAAAATCCTTATTGTTTGGGTTGTTGATATGAATAATAGTTTCTTTGAGGGCACTGTCTAATTTTAGAATATTATTATCTACCTTACGTAGAGCTGAATACACATCAGGATTGTTGATATGCCAAGCATTTGATAAGACCGAAATGACAGCGTCTGGGAAAAATTTATTTCTGAGAATAAGTGTATCATCAATAATATTTCTAAAATCAGGGTGCATCGTTGGCTCCCCATTTCCAGCAAAAGTAATGGTGTCAACGCCAATTTCTTGGCTTTTTAGTTTTTCCAATGTCTTCGCAAGGGTATCTTTTACGGCTTCTCGTGTAGGCATTTTCCCTTTTTTCGAGGAGTCATTTAATCCGCACTCGCAATAAATACAATCAAAAGAGCATATTTTAGCATTAGTAGGTAATAAGTTTATACCCAGAGAATTGCCTAGTCTTCTGCTTTTAAGCGGACCAAATATAATTGAATCAAACAACATGTTTAAGGTGTTTTATGTCAGTATCTTTTTTTCTGCGTTTTGTGTTTTTTTGAAATTAAACTGAGTTATGATGCTGTTCATAAGCAGCTCAATTTCGTCGTTACACAAATTGCCGATACTTCCTTCGTGTGTATGTGCAATGTGTGTGTTAGGTTTAAAGTTGCCAGCCTCTATAGCCATGCCCACATTTTTGTAAGCATCTCTAAAAGGAACTCCTGCAAGTACCTGTTTGTTTACTTCCTCTACGCTAAAAATAGCGGTGTATTTTGCCTCATCTAAGATATGTGTATTGATGGTTACTTTTTCAATAATGTAGCGCGTCATGCGTAAGCACTCTTTCATCTCGTCAAACATCGGTAGAAAAAGTTCTTTGATTATTTGCAAATCGCGGAAGTATCCTGATGGTAAGTTGTTGGTTATCAGGTTTATTTGTTGGGGTATGCCTTGTATTTTGTTGCATTTGGCACGGGTAAGTTCAAATACATCAGGGTTCTTTTTGTGAGGCATAATGCTCGAACCTGTAGTAAATTCGTCTGCCAAGGTAATAAAACCGAAATTTTGACTAGTAAATATACAACTGTCAAATGCTAGTTTGGCGACCGTATTGGCAATAGAAGCTAATGCGGTAGAAACGATGCGTTCCATTTTTCCTCTGCCCATTTGTGCATATATCACGTTGTAATTCATGGTATCAAAACCCAATAAATCGGTTGTTTTTTGCCTATCGAGAGGGAATGAAGACCCATATCCAGCAGCTGATCCTAAGGGGTTTCTATTGCATATTTTATAGGCACTGAGAAGTTGTTGCATATCGTCAGCTAGGCTCTCAGCATAAGCGCCAAACCATAAGCCAAAAGAAGATGGCATAGCCACTTGCAAGTGCGTATATCCTGGCATTAAGACTTCTTTATATCGTTCGCTTTGAGCTAGTAGGGTGGTAAATAACAGTTGCGTTTCGTCGGCTATTTCTTGTATTTTAGCACGGGTAAATAGCTTTAAATCTAGGAGTACTTGGTCGTTGCGTGAACGTCCGCTATGGATTTTTTTACCCATATCACCGAGCTTTTCTGTTAGCATCAATTCCACTTGCGAATGGATGTCCTCCACATGCTCCTCTATGCTGAAATGTCCATTTTCAATATCCGTATAGATTTCTTTTAAGCCTTTGAGTAAAGCTTTGAGTTCGTCTTGCGTAAGCAATCCAATGCTTTCGAGCATGGTGATGTGAGCCATAGAGCCCATTACATCATATTTCGCCAAATACATGTCCATTTCGCGGTCTTTACCAATGGTAAAGCGCTCAATTTCTGCATTCACTTTCGTATCTTTTTCCCAGAGTTTTTGTGCCATAATCTTAATACGATAAAGTCGTTAATGTATCAGCTAAGATGTTGATAAACTTGTTAATAGGTTCGCTTGCCATCATTTTTATCATCATGGGCAAGTCTGCTTTTAGCTGTATGTGTATGTCCGTATCCTCTTGTTTGTCGGTTAGATTAATGGATAGGTTAAATGCCATTGGCGATTGTTCGGATTGAAAAAACAGGAGGCTATTTGGTTTTTTATCAACCAATTTAATGCCAATTTCTCCGATAATATCTACTTCAAAGAAGCACGTGTCTGCCGTTACCCGCGATATCTTTAATTTCTCGTGGGGCGTAGAGCCTGCTAATTGGTCTAAGTTTTGTATGTTTGTGAGTTTTGCGAAAACGGCTTCCGAAGGAGCATGTATTGTTTTTATCTCGCTATCAAATATTGTCATTTGTATGTTTTTACTTGTTCCATTCAGCAGGATTTTGGCTCCACTTTTGAAGTGTGGTTATATCGCTGGCTTGAATGTAGTTGGTTTCTGAGGCTAAGTTTAATACTGCTTGATAATTAGATAGGGTGGTTAATTCCACTTTGGCAGCTTCAAATTGGTTTGTTGCTACTGGAAATCCGTAGGTAAATATTGCTACCATACCCAGTACTTCGCATCCGCTAGTGCGTATAGCTTCTACAGCTTTTAGGCTACTACCGCCTGTAGAGATAAGGTCTTCTATTACTACTACTTTTTGTCCAGCCTGCAAATCGCCTTCTACTAGATTTTCCATTCCGTGGTCTTTTTTTGATGCACGAATGTACACGAAAGGTAGGTTTAGTTCTTGAGCGACTAAGGCTCCTTGAGCGATAGCTCCTGTGGCTACACCTGCAATAGCATCTGTATCAGGATATTTTTCCAGTATAATACGTGCCATTTGTATTTTGATGAAATTACGCACATCTGGGTAGGAAAGTGTTTTTCTATTGTCGCAATAAATGGGCGATTTCCAACCCGAAGCCCATGTAAATGGGTCGTTTGGTTGTAGTTTTAAAGCCTTAATCTTTAGTAGTTTAGCCGCAGTTAGGGTTGCTAAGTTATACATATTGTCCGTTTATTTAGTGGTTATTGTATTGATTTACAAAGGTAGAGAATTGCATTGGATAAAAAAACGTTTATTTTAAATTTATCAATATCACACCATTGTTGCCTCGCGAGCCATATATGGCACAAGCAGAACCATCTTTCAGCACTTGCACATCTTTGATTTCTGTTAGAGATATATTGTTTACCTCTCCTGTTGGGACGCCATTTACAATATATAAAGGCGAACCTTGGGAGTGAAATGATTGCGTCGCACGTATAATTAGCATACCGCCTCTGCCTCTACGAATAGAGGGCATGATTTTCAATAAAGCTTCATCTACTGTAGATTCGCCAGTAGCGATAAGCTTCTCGCCAGTGATGGTATTTGTATTCATTGTTGCATCGTCTTTTTTGATTTCTCCATAACCAATATTAACGGTTTCATCCACTATTTCTTCTGCAGCAATTTCTTCACCAATGGTAATTTTTATATGTTTAATGCCGTTAAGTGGGATTTGAAATTTGCCTTGAAAGGTATTTAATACCAAGGTGTCGTTTGCCTGTACAGAACGTATGAAAAAACTCCCTTTTGCATTCGTTATAGCTCCTGCTGGTTGCAGCGTAGTACTTGCTATAATATTGCTGATGCCTTTGCCTGCATCGTCTACTACTGTGCCTTTTAATGTGAAGGTTTCTGCATGGCTCGCTAGTCCAAATAATGTACTTAGTATAAAAGTGAAAAGAAAATGTAGTTTCATGTGCGTATTTCTTTATTCGTTATTGATTGTAAGCTGAGGTGTAATTTCTCCATTTCTCTATTAAATTCTCCATGTCAGTAGCAATTTCTGATGTGAAAAAAAGTTTCTCATTCGAGCGAGGATGAACAAAGCCCAGTGTTTGTGCATGCAATGCGTGTCGAGGGCAAGTGTCAAAGCAATTTTGTACAAACTGCTTGTATTTATTAAACGTGGTTCCTTTCAGAATAATATTGCCTCCATAGCGTTCATCATTAAATAAGGGATGCCCTATGTATTTCATGTGGGCACGAATTTGGTGCGTTCTACCTGTTTCTAGGTGGCATTCTACCAAGGATACGTAATTAAAGCTTTCTAATACAGTGTAATGCGTAACTGCGTGTTTGCCCGTTTCTCCATTTGGAAACACATCCATCTGCATTCTATCTTTTACACTTCTTCCGATATGTCCCGTAATGGTGCCTGCCGATTCTTGAAAATTACCCCATACAAGGGCTTTGTACACACGTTCAGTGGTTTTATTGAAAAACTGTTTGGCAAGAGCCATTTTTGCGTGTTCGTTTTTTGCGATAAGCAATAATCCCGATGTATTTTTGTCAATGCGGTGAACCAATCCTAATCGTGGGTCGGCGGTATTAAAATTTGCTTGATTTCGAAAATAATATGCTAGAGCATTGACTAGCGTTCCATCATAATTGCCGTGTCCTGGATGAACAACCATTCCTGCGGGTTTATTTACGATTAACAAATCAGCGTCTTCGTACACAATGTTGAGAGGAATATCTTGCGGAATAAGCTCTACTTCACGTGGTGGATAAGCCATTACCACGCTAATGATATCTTTTGGTTTTATGCGGTAGCTTGATTTTATAGGAATCCCATTCACTAAAATATTGCCAGCGTCAGCAGCTTCCTGAATTTTGGTGCGAGAGCTATTTACGATGCGTTCTGACAAGAACTTGTCTATGCGTACCAACCCTTGTCCATTATCGCTTACAAAACGATGGTGCTCATATTGTGATGGTGTAGATGATTCTTCTATATCAACACTCTCATCATCTTCTTCTATATCGCTTATTTCGTTTGACGTCATGTGCTAAAATAGCAATTCTTCTTCCAACGATGCCTCGTCTTCTTCCTCGACATATAGTTGAGGGGTTTTTGTTAGCCACACTTTGATAAATTCTCCCGTTGCTAATGAGGCATTGGCACGAGGTTCTTGGCGGTAAATTACGTATTTACGTTCTTCTGATGCATTGAGAGGCACTTCGTCGAATATCCCATCGCTGATGTTAAAACCACTTGCACCTGCAATTTCCATTGCTTTATCGTAGGTCAAAGACTTTATATTAGGAACTTTCGCTAAGCTTCCATTAAATCCGTTTCCCACAACAAGGGTAAGAGCAGAGCCTGCTGGCAGATTTTCTCCTGCACGTACAATTTTCTGTTGTAGTTTCATTTCTAACACTAAATCTTTGTATTCAGAGTTGGCGTATTCAATTTTACGAATGGTGAAATCAGAAGCCTCTACCAAAGATTGTGCTTGACGCAACGACATATTGATAACCTGCGGTACGGGAAGTAATTGAACTCCTTTTGCATTGATGGTCAGGTAGATTTTGCGGTTTTTCTTTACGATGGAAGAGGGAACAGGGTCTTGGTCGGACACGTGTCCTGGAGGCATTGTTCTACTGAATATTGAATCAACGATTTCGTACGATAGGTCGTTTTTTGCTAATAGTTTTTCCGCATCAGATACAGACATATTGCTTACGCTAGGCACTGTTACTTGGTCGCCGTGGTTGGTGTATGATGATAAGCTGATTAAGGCAATAATAATCAATACGATGACAACGCCCATTGCGATAAGGATATGTTTAACGAAAAACGGGAGGGATTTCTTTTTCATGCGGTATGTGGAGTAATGAAAGCACGTTTGTTGAATGCAAAGATACGGTTTTTTTTGGATACAACGAAAAAGAGAGAAAAGGCTTTCGTCTTAACTCTCTTAAAAATGTATTTATAAGGAAATGAAAATTATTTTCTCAACGATGGTTCGTCAGATACCGATAATTTTGATCTACCTTTTGCTCTTCTTGCAGCTAACACTCTACGACCATTAGCACTAGCCATTCTTTCGCGAAAACCGTGTTTGTTTCTTCTTTTTGTGTTCGATGGTTGAAATGTCCTTTTCATAGTCTTATGTTTTTGTGTTATTTTTCTCCTTTATTTGGGTTGGCAAAAGTAGATAAAATTTTCTAATCTCCAAAATGTTTATCTACTTTTCCTTCTCTTTTTTTTGATAATTAGTCAATTAAGGCTTTTCCCGTCATTTCTGATGGTTGTGCAACGCCTATTATTTTCAGAATAGAAGGTGCTACATCTGCCAAAATTCCATTTTGAATGTTTACGTTTGTTTTTTCAGTAATATAAACAAAAGGAACGGGGTTAAGCGAGTGTGCTGTGTTTGCCGAACCATCTTCGTTGATTGCATTGTCTGCATTGCCATGATCGGCAATGATAATAGCTTCGTAGCCGTTTGTTTTGGCAGCTTCAATAGTCTCTTTTAGGCACTCATCTACTGTTGTGATTGCTTTTACGATTGCTTCGTACATGCCCGTATGACCTACCATGTCGCCATTGGCATAATTTACGACGATAAAATCGTGTTTTTGTTTTTTTATTTCCGCAACCAAGGCGTCTTTTACTTCGTAAGCACTCATTTCTGGTTGCAAATCGTAGGTAGCGACTTTGGGTGAGTTTACCAATATGCGTTCTTCTTTCGTAAAAGGTTCTTCTCTACCTCCGTTGAAAAAGAATGTTACGTGGGCATATTTTTCCGTTTCAGCCATGTGTAATTGCGATTTGCCGATACCTGCTAAGTATTCTCCTAAGGTATTTTGCACATTATCTTTATCGAATATAATGTGTAAGCCTTTGAATGAAGCATCATACGGCGTCATGGTGCAATAATGCACATTAGGCACAATCTGCATGCCAAATTCAGGCATATCTTTTTGCGTAAGCACTACGGTTAATTCTTTTGCTCTATCGTTGCGGTAATTGAAGAAAATAACAACATCACCTTCTTTAATTTTGCCATCTACAGAAGCATTGATAATGGGTTTGATAAATTCGTCTGTAACTCCGTTATCGTAAGATGCTTGAATAGCTCCAGCCATATCTGTTAGGGGTTCGCCTGCTCCGTTTACGAGCAAGTCGTACGCATCTTTTACACGTTCCCAACGTTTATCTCTATCCATTGCGTAGTAGCGACCGATGATGGTAGCAATTTTGCCTGCACTTTTTTTTGTATGTTCGTCTAATGCTGTAATAAATCCTTTCCCGCTACGAGGGTCAGTATCACGACCGTCCATAAAGCAGTGAACAAAGGTATTGTCTATGTTGTATTCTTTGGCTATGTCGCACAATTTGAATAGATGCTCAAGTGAGCTATGCACTCCACCGTCTGATACTAAGCCTAATAAATGCACTGATTTATTTTTTTCTTTGGCGTAGGAAAAGGCATCTACTATGGCAGGATTTTCTAAAATAGAATTGCTACGACAAGCAAGGTTAATTTTTACTAAATCTTGATATACGACACGTCCAGCACCAATGTTTAGGTGTCCAACTTCCGAATTCCCCATTTGTCCGTCGGGTAAACCAACGCTTTCGCCAGAGGCTTCTAATTGAGAGTGAGGGTAGTTTGCTAATAGGCTATCCCAGTAAGGTGTAGGTGTGTTTGATATAACGTCAGCTTGAGATTTATCTCCAATTCCCCAACCATCGAGGATGACAAGTAATGCTTTTTTTTTCATATTTTTGTTTGTTTTTTATTTGTTTAAGCGACAAAGATACACTATTTTTTTATTTGAGAGAATCTGCTTTTTAGTTTTTTGCGGAGAGAACTACGGTGTGTTTTTCTTTCACCATAGTGCCTTTTTCTGAAAAAGCCTCCACCAATACAATGTATATGCCAATGGGCAAGGGTTTGCCTACCTTGTCTGTACCGTCCCAAGTGGTGCTTCCTGCTGTATTGATTAGTCTGTTCTGGTAAATATTTTTCACACAATTGCCGCTGGCATCAAATATGCGTATGGTAGCCATATACCCAGCTTCGTCCATTTGGTAGAAAATGCTTACGGTGTCTTCGTTTCCGTCGTTGTTGGGCGAAAAGCTTTTGGGTGCGACTTGTATTTTATTTTTGAGGACAATATTGTCGCTAAATTGCGAGTTTTTATATCCAGGAGTACCATATCCTTCGGTGAAAGAGGCTGAATGCCAATTGCTTGCATCTTGTGTTGGTCTGTCGTAATGCAGTCGTTCGAGTGCAACACCTTCTGGATTAGAGATGAGTGCGTGGTGCATTTTTACAGAGTACGAATATTCATCTATTATTTGTGCTGATAATGTGGTGAGTATCACGGATCCTTGGTCGTCGGGCATGCTCGGGAAATCCTTCAGTTCTATAAAAATAATATCCGAAGGGCATTCGAAAATGCCGCAAACTCCCTCTTTGTTTGTACTAAGTACGCAGTATTGATGAGGTGAAAGCAGGTATCCTTTCGGACTCATAACAGAGTATGCGTTTACTTCTCCATTTGTTTTTCTATTTGTTAGCATGAGCGAGTTCAAATCAATCACCTTGTCTGAACGATTGTAAATTTCCACATAATCTACTCCCTCGGATGTTGGGTTAAATAAGATTTCGTTTACCACAATGTCTTGATAAGTCGCTGTTTCGGGAAGTGTGATTGGGATACTGAGCGAGTGTAGATTGCTATTTATATCTTGAATATTTTGTATGGTTAGGGTGTAGTTTTCACCAATTAATAGGGGGCTGTTGCACCTTATTCGTACAGATGTGTGTAGTACAGAAGGGATTTCAATGCTTGCAATATCCAGGGAAGGCGAAAAAGCAAACGAGTTGACTTGTGCTCCGATATGTATCGGTTTGTTGAAATGCAAGAGGATGGATTTATTGCTTTCGATGCCAATGTTTACTGTTTTTAATTCGCTGTTGTCGCTGTTTTGTGTAGCAATACTATTTTGTGAGTTTGGCGTGCCACCTTGATAACTGCTGCTTGAATTCCAATTGGAAGCATCGCCTATTAAGTTGCTAGCGTCTATACATTCCAAACTCCATCCACCATTCTTTTTGAAGGAATCTGTGTGCCAATTTTCCGAATAATTGAGCCACGAGAGAAGTGTGTTTTCTGCATTTCGCAATTCGAGTAGACCGCCAGCGTTTGTTAAGGTCGGAAACTTATCCAAAGCTAAACAGTTACCATACATTTCTAATGCAGAAAATGCATTTTGACTGCATAGCACAACATACCCGTAAGGTTCGATAATATACAAAGGAAACGTACAAGTGCGTGAGAAACCTTGAAGGGTATAGTCTTGTAAATTAATACGTTCCGATGTGTTGTTGTACAATTCGATATATTCTTCGTTGGGCAATCCGAAAGGCGGAGTGGGGTTTGCCATTATTTCGTTAAACACAATATCGCTAAATTGAGCCTTATAGCTAGGCAGAACAGGAGGTTCGTACATATCGCCAGTAATGACAATGTCATCAAAGGAAAAACCCGAACTACGTGTAGCTGTGTAGTAGCAAACAAATCCTGTGTATAAGGCAGTTTTGATTGTATTATCATTTGCAGTTGACTCAATCGTATCTTCGCCTTCGTTCGCTAAACGCGTGGATAGTGTCCATGCGCCTGATGCAGAGCGAGTCAGGTTGATAAACACTTCGTTCGAAGCACTTGATAATCGGTTAATGGGTGCATCAATAATTTTGGTAGAGGTCGTGCCGTTTTGTCTATAAAAACAAATATTTTTAGACGTGTTGCCAATAAGGATATAGTAGCCATTAAGCGACCCCGTTAAGTCTTCCTTGTCGGAAAGTACATACCAGCGAGCATAATTTGACGAGCTAGGTGTAAAAGTCAATTTTACATAACAACTCCAACTTGCATTCGAGTTTGCTCTGGACGAAGTTACGAGGTAGGCATTGTCTGTTTCAGCAGGGGCTGTGAGTTGAAGCTGTTGCTGAGCATTGATTGAGAATTTTCCAGCATTGCCTGTCCACGTAGGATTAAGCGAGAAATTGCCGTCGGAGAATGTTTCGTTTACTTGTGCTAGAGTACTTATTGTAATAGAATATAGAAGAAAAGTAAGTATTTTTTTCATGCTTTAAATAAAAAGTGTGCAAAGTAAGTGTTATTTTTTTGATTGTTCAAGGATTATTAAAAAACTATTTGAAGCGTAATTATAATAAGGATATTTTGAATTATATCTGTTTAAAAACATATACAATATGATATTTCTTTCATTATTTGTTTAATAATTAGAAAGTAAAGCGTAATTTTGCACTCAATTTGCATTCCTTTTGTTGTTGTAAAACGGCAAAAGGGTCAAAAAGAAACTATTAACATATTAGGTATAAAAAAACAGTAAACATGAAAGTTGCAATTGTTGGTACAAGCGGAGCCGTAGGTCAAGAACTTTTACGCGTGCTCACTGAACGTAATTTCCCATTAGATGAATTAGTATTATTTGGTTCATCACGCAGTGCGGGAGCCGAGTATGAATTTAAGGGTAAAAAACTGGTTGTGCAAGAATTAAAGCATGGCGACGATTTTAAGGGTGTAGATATTGCCTTTACATCAGCAGGAGCAGGTATTTCGAAAGATTTTGCTGCTGATATTACCAAATTTGGTGCTGTTATGATTGATAATTCGAGTGCGTTTAGAATGGATACCGATGTGCCTCTTGTAGTGCCCGAAGTGAATCCTGCAGATGCAAAAGTCCGTCCACGCAATATAATTGCTAACCCAAACTGTACTACTATCCAATTAGTAGTGGCATTGTTGGCATTAGAAAAAATATCACATGTAAAACGTGTGCATGTATCTACCTATCAAGCTGCTAGTGGAGCGGGAGCTGCTGCTATGGACGAGCTTGAATTGCAATACAAGCAAGTGATAAATAAAGAGAAAGTAACCGTTTCTAAATTTGCGTATCAATTAGCGTATAACCTGATACCTCAAGTGGATGTGTTTACTGATAATGGATATACCAAAGAGGAAATGAAGATGTATAATGAAACACAAAAAATTATGCATTCTGACATACAGGTAAGTGCCATGTGTGTGCGTGTACCCTCTCTTAGAGCTCACTCAGAAGCTATTTGGGCAGAGACTGAAAGTCCGATTACTGTGGCTCAGGCACAAAAAGCTTTTGCGGAAGCAGAGGGAGTCGTGTTGCAAGATAATCCAGTAGAAAAGGAATATCCAATGCCACTATTTGTAGCAGGCAAAGATCCTGTGTATGTGGGTCGTGTGAAAAAAGACTTGACCAATCCAAATGGTATTTTCTTTTGGTCGGTGAGTGATCAGATTAAAAAAGGAGCGGCGCTTAATGCTGTTCAAATTGCTGAATACCTTATTGCCGAAGGCGATATAAAATAATATTATCTTACTAAACGAGTGTCTTTGGCATTCGTTTAGTTTTTCTTCTAAAATTTATACGAATGTCATCACAACGTCTTATTTTTTCTTCAGATATTGCCAACGATATAGTTCTTGAAATCGACAATATTCCATCAAAGTCTATTTTTATTCTTACGGATAGTCAAACGAAATCTTTGTGCTTGCCTTTGTTGCAAAAAACAGAAAAATTGCTCGATGCTCATATTATTGTTATTCCAGCAGGTGATTCTAGCAAAGATGTTTCGACCTTGGTTTCTATTTGGCAATATTTAAGTGATAATGGGGCTACCCGCAAATCCTTGATGATAAATCTTGGTGGTGGTATGGTAACCGATTTAGGAGGATTTGCTGCTTCTACATTCAAAAGAGGCATGAGTTACATCAATATCCCAACTACCTTATTGGCAATGGTAGATGCTGCTGTTGGCGGGAAAACAGGCATCAATTTTAATGGATTAAAGAATGAAGTGGGCGTTATCAATCTTGCAAAAAGCGTGATGATTGACACCAATTTTTTGCGTACCTTGGATAGAGACAATTTGCTTTCGGGCTATGCAGAAATGATTAAACATGCCCTTATTTCTTCTACCTCAGAATTGGAGAAAATATTTGAGCTGAATTTTAATAAGCTAGATTTTAAACAGTTACACGATTTAGTGAAGTCTTCTATTTATATCAAAGAAGCCATTGTAACCGAAGATCCACAAGAACAAGGCATTCGCAAATCGTTGAATTTAGGACATACCATTGGACATGCCTTTGAGAGTTATTCGTATCAAATACACAAGCCTGTTTTACATGGCTATGCGGTAGCGTGGGGTTTGGTGTGCGAATTGTATTTGTCGCAAACGAAATTGAATTTCCCTGCCGATGTTTTGACACAAGTAGCTCGTTTTGTAAAAGATAATTACGGACGTTTCGATATTTCACCTAGCGAGTACCATGCTTTGTACGAATTAATGTTGCACGACAAGAAAAATACTGTAGCCAATCTTATTAACTTTAGTTTATTGTCTGATGTGGGCGTATTGTCGTTAAATCAGCACATTGATAAAGCAACAATCTTT
>JAGNUZ010000071.1 GCA_017986765.1 Paludibacteraceae bacterium
ATATTCTACAATGTGTGCCAAATGGTGTATTACTTTTTCCAATTGTTCGTGCAAGTTGGCTATATGTTGGTCGGCTTTGTCCGAATTAAATCGTAAAATACGACCCATTTTTATTTCCATCAAACGCAAAATATCCTCTTCTTCTACTTCGCGAATAAAAGAACTTTTAAAGGGAATAAACCGTTTATCGATATGAGCCACAGCTTCCGCCATGCTTTCACTCTCTTCAAACTCTTTGTCCTTATAGATACGTTGTTCGATAAATATTTTCTCTAACGATGAAAAGAAAATCCCTTCTTGCAATTCTGCTTTTTGAAGCAGCAATTCTTCTTTCAGTAAATTTAAAGTATGGTCGGTAGAATGCTTCAACACCACATTGACGGTTAAAAAATGCGGTTTATCTGCGTGTATCACACAGCAGTTGGGCGATATGCTTACCTCGCAATTGGTAAATGCGTAGAGTGCGTCAATGGTTTTATCCGAGGATTTACCTGGAAGCAAATGCACCAAAATTTCAACATTCGCAGAGGTGTTATCATCTACCCTTTTAATATGAATTTTGCCCTTTTCTGAGGCTTTTACAATGGAGTCGATAAGCGAGCTGGTGGTTTCGCCAAAAGGTAATTCCTGTATCACCAGCGTTTTGTTGTCTAACTTGCTAATTTTAGCACGTACTTTTACGCTACCGCCTCTTTCGCCTTGGTTATAGCGACTGGTATCAATGTATCCTCCACCAAGAAAATCAGGATATATTTCGAATTCCTCGCCTTTAAGATAAGCGATGGAAGCATCTATTAATTCGTTGAAATTATGCGGTAAAATTTTAGACGATAAGCCTACGGCAATACCTTCGATACCTTGTGCCAATAGCAATGGAAATTTTACGGGCAGGGTAACGGGTTCTCGGTTTCTACCATCATACGATAGTTTCCATTCGGTAGTTTTGGGGTTAAACACCACCTCGAGCGCAAATTTACTCAAGCGTGCTTCGATATATCGAGATGCTGCGGCTCTATCTCCCGTAAGGGTATTTCCCCAGTTTCCTTGGCAGTCGATGAGCATATCTTTTTGCCCCAACTGCACCAACGCATCGCCAATAGACGCATCACCGTGAGGGTGAAACTGCATGGTGTGTCCTACGATATTTGCCACTTTGTTGTAGCGACCATCATCGAGCATTTTCATCGAATGTAAGATACGACGTTGAACGGGCTTAAACCCATCATTCAAATGAGGCACAGCACGTTCCAAAATAACATACGAGGCATAATCCAAAAACCACTTTTGATACATTCCTGTAAGGTGGTGTTTGGCACTATCTACCGTAATCGTAGGCACTTTGTAGCCTGAGGAGCTGGCTATTTCTTCCGATTCTGTTATCGGTAAGTCGTCCAATTCCTTTTCTTCGTTGTCGTTGTCGCTAAATTCGTTGCTCATGGGTAAACTAATGGTCTGATAAAAACACTCATTTTAGCAGCTAAAAAAAAGAGACTGCCTAAAGTTTGGGTGTAAAATTACAAAAAATTTAGATGAATATAAAAAAAATAAGTGCAAGGATGAAATATTTTGTTTTGCATCCTCTTTTTTCTCTCCTTTGAGGAGCAAAAGGGCTGTTGCGTAGGTAAATAAATGATAAATAACACATATAGTTTCCAAACTCCGAAAAAAGCAGTATTTTTGTGTTCCTTTTTTCAACAAATATAAATAAGCGATTTTTAAATAGAATTAATTTTGTACTATGGCGTCACAAGAAGATGTTTTTAAGAAGTTAATTGCACATTGCAAAGAATACGGTTTTGTATTCCCTTCGAGCGAGATTTACGATGGTTTGAGTGCTGTATATGATTACGGACAAAACGGCGTAGAATTAAAAAATAACATAAAAAAATATTGGTGGGATAGCATGGTGCTGTTGCACGAAAATGTGGTAGGATTGGATAGTGCTATTTTTATGCACCCAACCACATGGAAAGCATCGGGACACGTGGATGCCTTTAACGACCCTTTGATAGACAACAAAGATTCGAAAAAACGCTACCGTGCGGATGTATTAATCGAAGATTTATTGGCTAAATTTGATGATAAAATCAACAAAGAAATAGACAAAGCAGCTAAAAAATTTGGTGATTCGTTTGACGCTACTCTGTATGCCGATACCAATCCTCGCATACTAGAGAATAAAGCAAAAAAAGAAGAATTGCTTGCTCGTTTTTCGACAGCACTTAACGATAGCAACCTCGACGAACTGAAACAAATCATTGTTGATTACGAAGTCGTTTGTCCGATTAGTGGCACAAAAAACTGGACTGACGTGCGTCAATTCAACCTAATGTTTAGCACAGAAATGGGCTCTACATCGGAAGGTGCTATGAAAATATATTTACGTCCCGAAACGGCTCAAGGTATTTTTGTAAACTACCTGAACGTGCAAAAAACGGGTAGAATGAAAATCCCATTCGGTATCGCTCAAATTGGTAAAGCATTTCGCAACGAAATTGTAGCTCGCCAATTTATTTTCCGCATGCGTGAATTTGAACAAATGGAAATGCAATTTTTTGTTCGCCCTGGCGAAGAGATGCACTGGTTTGAACATTGGAAAGAATTTCGCCTTCGCTGGCACAAAGCCATGGGATTGGGCGACCATAAATATCGTTTTCACGACCATGTAAAATTAGCTCATTATGCCAATGCTGCTACGGATATTGAATTTGAACTGCCTTTCGGTTTCAAAGAAATGGAAGGCATACACTCTCGTACAGATTTTGACTTAACTAGCCACGAAAAATTCTCGGGGAAAAACATCAAATATTTCGATCCAGAATTAAACCAATCGTACACGCCATACGTGGTGGAAACATCCATTGGTTTGGATAGAACATTCCTTTCTATCATGGCTGCTTCTTACTGCGAAGAAACGGTAGAGGGCAAAGAATCGCGTGTGGTACTTAAATTGCCACTTCCACTTGCTCCTGTTAAGGTATGTATTATGCCCTTGATAAAAAAAGAAGGTCTGCCTGAAAAAGCCCGCGAGATTATGGACAATTTGAAATTTGAATTCAAATGTGCCTATGATGAAAAGGACTCTATTGGCAAACGCTACCGCCGTCAGGATGCTGTGGGAACGCCATTTTGTGTTACTGTTGACCACCAAACGATGGAAGACAACTGCGTAACCATTCGTTACCGCGACACCATGCTGCAAGAACGTGTAGCGATTGATGTACTAGAAGAACTTATTAGCAAAGAGGTAAGCATGAAAAAAATGTTGCAATCTCTTGTAAAATAATACCAAAAGTTATCCTCCTTCGTTATTCATCAACGGAGGAGGATTTTTTTTATACTACCTATTTATTGGCAAAATAGAAAACGGACACATGAGCGAATTGACGAGATAAGACCGAGGCATGAAAGAAGAATTTTTGCACCATATTTGGAAACATAGGCTGTTTACCTCCCACACCATTTTTGACAAGGAAGGAAAAAACATCGAGATTATTGATGTAGGATATCACAACCACGATGCAGGACCTGATTTTGTGAATGCAAAAATAAAAATCGGAGACACCCTTTGGGCAGGCAATGTGGAGATACACATAAAATCGTCGGACTGGAACGCTCACAAACACGCAGAAAATACGGCGTACAATTCGGTTATCTTACACGTAGTAACAGAAAATAATGCGGATGTATTTACCTCCGATGGCAGAAAAATACCCCAAATACAACTTCTTTTCCCAAAATCCTTATCGGAACAATGGGAAAAACTAGCCACAAGCACGAACAAAGTGTCTTGTAGCGAACAAATACACTCTGTGCCTAATATGCTTAAAATAAGCTGGTTGGAATCATTAGTGATAGAGAGACTAGAAACCAAAGCAAACCGCATAGAAGATTTATTGGAGCAAAATAAAAACAATTGGGAAGAAACATTTTACATTACCCTAGCCAGAAGTTTTGGTTTTGGTATCAATAACGACCCGTTTGAATGGCTTGCCAAATCGCTCCCTCTTGCCTATTTGGGCAAACACAAAGACAATATTCTGCAAATCGAAGCTTTGCTATTGGGACAATCGGGATTGCTCCAACTGAGCGATGCGACCGATGCATATACCGTGCAACTCAAAAAAGAATACGCATTTCTGCAACAGAAATTTTCGCTTACTCCCATTGATGGTATATTATTTAAAATGCTCCGTTTGCGTCCAGCGAATTTTCCACATATCCGTTTGGCACAATTTGCACAGTTGATACACCAATCATCGAAACTATTTTCACACATTGTGGAAAATCCCGATTACATGACTGTCAAAAAGCTATTTTCCGTCAGCACTTCAAGCTATTGGGAAACGCACTATACTTTTGGCGAAAGCTCAGCCAAACGCAAAAAAAAACTTGGCGAAAAAGCCATCGACATCATTCTCATCAATACGGTAGTACCTATTCTTTTTGCGTATGCAAAACGTAAAAATTTAGAGGATTTACAAGAAAAAGCTGTACATTTGCTCGAAAGTTGTGCCGCCGAAAACAACAGCATTGTGCGAAACTGGCAAGAGATGGGTTTTCAATCCGATTCTGCTTACAACACGCAAGCTCTGATACAGCTTCAACGAAACTATTGTGATGTCAAAAAATGCTTGTATTGTCGCTTTGGTCACAAATTATTACAGTTAAGTTTACAACCATGATACGACCTATTCTGAAACGAATTTTCCTACTGATAGCAACCACCATCAGCGTTGTGTTGCTCCTACAAGCCTGTGCCAACCGAGGTGCTGGACCACAAGGTGGCATACGAGACACTACTTCTCCCAAATTGATTAAAACCAGTCAGACGAACAAAGCCACCATGGCTACAAGTCAACAGTTGGAATGGGTTTTTGATGAAAATATTCAGTTGGAGAAACAGCAAGAGAATATATTTATTTCGCCTCCGCAACAAAAAGCACCCACCATACTAGGAATGGGCAAGAAACTGAGTGTGAACTTAACAGAAGATTTAGTACCCAATACAACTTATACCATAGATTTTGGCAATGCAGTGGTCGATTTAAATGAGAAAAATGCCGTAAAAGACTTTTCGTGGAGTTTTTCTACAGGAGCAACTATTGATACCATGCAACTATCTGGATATGTGATAGATGCACAAACCCTTGCTCCCTACGAAGGCATTACAGTAGGAATATATAAAACAGACAGCGATAGTGCTTTCTTCACTCGCTCGTTCGATTATATTGCACGCACTAACAGCACAGGATTGTTTACCATACGTAATATTCCCGAAGACAACTATCAAGTATTTGCCATTAAAGATGTGCCACAAGCTTTTTATTACGATTTAAAAGGAAAAGAAGTCGGCTTTTATCCACAAAGCGTTACTCCTCAGATCATCAAACAGATACATACTGACAGCATTTGGAACGAAGAAGAAACTCCAAGCTTGCTACGCATAGATACAGTATCTCATTATTCGTACGCTCCTACCGACATTCTGATAAAACTATTTCGCGAAGAGCGAAAACTGACTCCCTCACTAAAAAGAGCTGTACGCACAAGTAGAGAATCCTTTACCATCTTACTTTCTAGTCCATTAGATGCAGAGCCAATATTCACACCACTCAATATACAAGCGACAGAATGGCTAAACCGCGAAAAAACGAACCGCAGGGATTCTTTGGTGTATTGGATAAGCGACTCCGCCACATTGGCGTTAGACACCCTTCGTTTTACGCTCTCTTATACGGCTAATGATGCTCTCAAAACAGACACTTTGGAACTAAATTACCGTGAACCACGATCCACAGCAAATAAAAAACTACCGAATAATCTTGAAATATCGTCATTGTCAAAATCATCACTGGACATTGCGGACACGCTTCGCTTGCTTGTAGAAGAGCCCATACAACGCATTGATAAAGAAAAGGTTCAACTGAAAATGCGGGTTGATACGACGTGGCAATCTGTGCCGTACACCCTACAATATGACGACGAAAAGTGTAAAAAGAAAATCGATGTGCTATTTGAGCGACAAGCACGTGCCTCCTATCGTTTGGAGCTCGATTCCGCCGCTATCGAAAGCAATTACAAAAAAGCGTCGAAAGCCTTCTTGCATACATTTACGACCAAATCTCCCGATGAGTACGCCACCTTATACATCAATTGGCAAACCTTACCGCCACACGGTATCGTAGAGTTAATGGATGCCAAAGAAACGGTGATTCGCACACAAGTGGTAAACGAAAGCACGAGTATATTTCGATTAATTACTCCAGGTACTTATTTTGTGCGATTAATACTCGATGCCAATCAAAATGGAAAATGGGATGCAGGAACAGTACTACCCAAACAACAAGCCGAAGAGGTGTATTATTTGCCAAAAAAACTGGTTTTACGTGCCAATTGGGAAAGCATAGAAGAGTGGAATTACTTGGCTAAACCCTTGTTGGAACAACGGGCCGCTGAACTACCCAAAACAAAAAAATAAAAGGATATGAAAAAGATACTATTCGTTTACATATTTGTATATATAAGCTGTTATCAAGCAATGGCAACAGAACTTAGGCAATGTACCATGGCAAATACAGCATTCAAAACAGGAGAAAAAATAGAATACAGTGCGTACTTTCGTTGGGGTATCCTCCAATTAAGTAGCTTTAGTATTCGAAGTGAAGTGAAAGCAGAACGCTATCAAGACCAAAACGTATATGCCATTACTGCGACAGGGGTTACGGCTGGCAATATGGATAGATTCTTTACAATTCGCGATACCATGTATGCCAAAATACGAACAAATGACCTTCGCCCTGTTTATTTTAAAGAATTGACACGTGAGCAAAAACACAGAGGAACACGTGAGCATTGGTACAGCTATACCGACAGCACAAGTACTGTAAAATGGCAGTCGGCAGACTCAAAAAGCAAACAAAAATCGGGCGTAACAGCCTTTGCCGATTGTGCTTACGATGCATTAAGCTTGCTGTATCGGATGCGTAACCTCGATTTTATATACCAAGAGCTAAGACCCAATCAAGTGTTTGGAATCGACTATTTTAGCGATGGAAAATCTTCGCCCTTGCAAATGCGTTTTGACAAAAAAGAAATCATTAAGCTGAAGAATGGTGACGCTTACGAATGCCTAAAATTTGAACTAGAAGTAGCCGAAGG
>JAGNUZ010000072.1 GCA_017986765.1 Paludibacteraceae bacterium
TTACAGGTTTCATTGCACCATGACGACGTTCCATATTCATCATCATAGTAACAGGTACACCACCAGCAATCCATTGTTCTGCAGGGGCAGTAGTATTGCGGATAGACGACATATAGCCTGTTTTGCCAGCAGCAAGAAGTTGAGCCGCATTTACTCCCAATGAGTAGCAATAATCTGCGTCAAAATTAGATGGAGCTGCACAACGTCCTTCGTAACCAAAGAAGTGTCCTAATCCAGAGAACTTGCCAGCAAATTTACCTTCGGCTTTCATTTCGCTGAGGCGTTTTCCTACCATCTCAATTAATAATTTTTCTGTTTCGATAAGCGAAACTTGTACATTACCATGAGGGTCGCGATCAAGCGTAAGTTGTTTGGCGATGGTTGCAGGTAAGCTGTTAAATACAGCTGCACTGTCAGCAGTTAAGCCTTTTAATGCTTTTTGTACGTCTGATTCGTGTGCCAATAGTTCATTTAGTTCCGAAATTAAAGTTTTCATTTCAGGAATGAATTCGATTAATCCTTCAGGGATAAGGGCAATACCGAAGTTGTTACCTTTGGCAGAGCGAGTCGCTACTACTTGAGCAATGCTATCTACTACTTGTTTAAGGGTTTGTTTTTTCTCTTCTACTTCTTCCGAAATAATGCAAATATTGGGTTGTGTTTGTAAAGCACATTCGAGTCCGATGTGCGATGCTGAACGTCCCATTAATTTGATAAAGTGCCAGTATTTTTTTGCTGAATTAGCATCACGCATAATGTTACCTATCAGTTCGCTATATACTTTACACGCTGTGTCGAAACCAAAAGAAGTTTCAATCATTTCGTTTTTTAAGTCGCCATCAATTGTTTTTGGGCAACCGATAACTTGAATCCCCGTGTTTTGTTGCAAATAATATTCTGCTAAAACGCAAGCATTGGTGTTAGAGTCGTCTCCACCGATAACGATAAGAGCTTGTATGCCAAGTGTCTTACACACTTCTACGCCTTTGTCGAATTGAGCTGTTTCTTCGAGTTTAGTACGTCCAGAACCGATGATATCGAAACCACCTGTGTTGCGGTATTCGTCAATGATACTACTTGTTAGTTCGATGTATTCATTGGCTACCAATCCTCCAGGACCGCCTAAAAATCCGTATAATTTTGAATCTTTGTTTAATTTTTTGATACCGTCAAAAATACCAGAAATGACATTGTGTCCGCCTGGAGCTTGACCTCCTGATAGGATCACGCCAACATTGATAGGTTTGCTCACGTTGCTTCCTTCGTTTGATGGTTCGAACGTAATGATGGGCATGCCATAGGTATTTGGAAATAAAGTTTTAATTTCGTTTTGGTCAGCTACTGATTGAGTAGTAGCACCAATTTTTATACTTACGTTTCCTTTTAATGCTTTGGGTAATTTAGGCTGATAAGCCGCTCTTGCAATTTCTAATGCACTTTTAGTCATAATGTTATCTTGTTATTGTGGTTTAAGTTTAGATGCCTGCAAAGATACTATAAAATGAAAAACTAGAATACTATCTTTCTTATTTATTCGTGTTAAAAAACAGCTTTCACTATTTTTTTTATGTTATCGGATTCTCCAAGGGTATAGTAATGTAAACTGGGTACGCCAAAAGCGGTGAGTTCTTTCGATTGTTTTATTGCCCATTCAACACCTACTTGACGTGTTTCTTCGTTGTTTTTGCATTTTTTTAGTTCAATTACCAATTCTTCTGGTAGGTCAATATTGAAAATTTGTGGAAGAACTTTAATGTCGTTTAAGCTAGCTATGGGTTTAATGCCTGGTACAATGGGCACGTTAATGCCTTCTTTGCGACACAAGTGCACAAAGTCAATGTATTTTTGTGTGTCGAAAAACATTTGTGTTACAATGTATTCAGCACCATTTTCTACTTTTTGTTTTAAATAATGTAGGTCAGAAATCATATTAGGTGATTCCATGTGCTTTTCGGGATAGCCTGCCACGCCCATCGAAAAACATGTTTTTTCAGGATTTTTTAAATTTTCATCCAAATACCGTCCATTATTCATGTCGTTAATTTGATTCATTAACCCAAGGGTATGATCGTGTCCGTCTTCTTTGGCTTGAAAAACGCGCATGCCTTTTGTTGGGTCACCACGTAAAACCAATAGATTGTGAATGCCTAGAAAATGAAAGTCAATCAGTATGTTTTCTGTCTCTTCTTTATTAAAGCCGCTACAAATAATATGAGGCACTACTTCGATATTGTATTTGTATTTGATAGCCGCAGCTAGAGCTACACTTCCTGGTCTTTTTCGTATTGTTTTTTTCTCAATTGCACCATTTGCTCCTGTTTTGTACACCACTTCCGCATTGTGGTAGGTCATGTTGATGTATGCAGGATTGAACTCTAACAGCGGGTCAATGGCTTTGTATATGGCATCAATTCCTCTGCCTTTTAATGGAGGCAAAAGTTCAAATGTAAATAGGGGGCTTTTCGCTTCTTTAAGTTTATCTGCTATGTTCATGTGTATATTTTTTGTGTTAAGCCAACAAAAGTACAAAAACTTATGTTAATCTAAATTCTTTGAGATTAATTTTTTCAAGAATGTGATGTCTATGTTTTTCCTTGAGACATAATCAGTTAGTTGGTCTTCGCCAATACGCCCGATATTAAAATACGTTGCCCTAGCTGTGTCGAAATACAATCCGCATACGCTGGCAGTCGGAAACATAGCATAATTTTCAGTGAGCATAATGCCCGTATGTTCTTTGGCTTGCAAGAGGGTGAATAATGCTTCTTTTTCCTGATGGTCAGGAATGGACGGATAGCCAATAGCGGGTCTGATACCTACGTATTTACAGTCGAACAGGTCTTGTGGAGGAGCATCTACATTGGAGTCGTATCCCCAGTATTGAGTACGCACATCGTGGTGCATTTTTTCAGCAAAAGCTTCCGCCAATCGGTCACTCAATATTTTACACATGATAGCTAAATAATCTTCGCCTTCTTTTTCGTAGCTTTCAGCTAGTTCTTTGAGGTGCACCCCTGCGGTAAGAGCAAAGCCACCTATGTAGCCACCAATACCCGATTCTTTTGAAGGAATATAATCAGCAAGCGAAATATTTGGTTCGTCATTCTTCTTAAGCGTTTGCTGACGGAAAAAATGAAATTGAGTAATCGCAGTTTCTCGTTTCTCGTCGGCATATACCTCTACGCTATCGCCCACCGAATTAGCTGGATAAATACCGAATACGCCATGAGCCACCACCAATTTCTCGTTAATCATGCGTTGTAGCATTTTCTGTGCATCATCGAATAGCTTCTGAGCCTCTTCTTTCAATGGGCTATCTTCTAGTATTTTAGGGTATTTCTCTTTTAGCTGCCAAGCAACAAAAAAGAATGTCCAATCGATATACGGCAATAATTCTTCGAGCGGATAGTCTTTCCAAATTTGCAAACCGATGGTTTTAGGCGTGTGGATGTATTCGTTTTTCCAATTAATACGCAAGGCATTCTTGCGGGCATCAGCCAAACTAATAACTTCTGCTTTTTTTAACGAAGAATATCTGTCGCGTGTTTCAGTGTGTTGAGCACTTATATCAGCTAAGAAAGCTTCTTTTTTCTCCTTGCTACACAGTGTTTTAGCTACAGGTATGGTTTTAGATGCATCGATTACGTGTACCACTCCTTTGCTATAATGAGGAGCAATTTTTACACTTGTATGCAGTTTTGAGGTAGTAGCTCCACCAATAAGTAGGGGGATGGTAAACCCTTGTTTCTCCATTTCTTCGGCTACCGATGCCATTTCTTCGAGCGAAGGGGTAATCAGTCCGCTAAGACCAATCATGTCAGCATTTACTTCTTTTGCTTTACGTAAAATCTCTGCTGCGGGTACCATCACGCCCAAATCGATGACTTCAAAATTGTTGCATGCCAGTACCACGCCAACGATATTCTTGCCTATATCATGGACATCGCCTTTTACGGTTGCCATCACTATTTTGCCTACATGCTGGTTGCCACCGTCTTTTTCTGCCTCGATATAAGGGAGAAGAATAGCTACTGCTTTTTTCATTACTTGGGCACTCTTTACGACTTGTGGCAAAAACATTTTGCCCGACCCAAACAAATCTCCCACGATGTTCATACCATCCATTAGAGGTTCTTCAATAATTTGCAAGGTCTTGGGGTAGATGGCAAGTGCTTCTTCCAAATCTACACTCAAAAATTCTTGAATACCTTTGATAATCGCATGACCCAAACGTTCTTGTACGTTTTTTGATCGCCATTCGTCTATTTTTACTTCTTTTACGTTGCTGTTTTTTACGTTGTTGGCAAATTCCACTAAGCGTTCGGTCGCATCTTCTCGTTTATTGAAAATGACATCTTCACACAATGCGAGTAAATCCGCAGGTATATTGTCGTACACCTCGAGCATAGCAGGATTTACAATGCCCATATCCATGCCTTTTTGCGTAGCGTAATATAAAAATACGGAGTGCATCGCCTCACGTACCGTGTTGTTACCTCTAAACGAAAATGACAAGTTGCTTATGCCACCACTTACTTTAGCAAAGGGGAGCGATTCTTTTATCCATTCAATGGTGTGAATGAAATCAATGGCATAGTTGGCATGTTCCTCTAGTCCCGTAGCAATAGCCAGCACATTGGGGTCAAAAATAATGTCTTCGGGAGGAAATCCGATTCCTATCAATAAGTTATATGCTCGTTGGCATACATTGATGCGTTTTTCGTAGGTATCTGCTTGTCCTTTTTCGTCGAAAGCCATTACCACCACGGCAGCTCCATATTGTAGAATGGAGCGTGCATGGTCGAGAAAAATTTCTTCTCCTTCCTTTAAAGAAATAGAGTTGACGATGGATTTTCCTTGTGTGCAACGTAATCCAGCTTCTAGCACTTCCCATTTAGACGAATCTATCATAATAGGCACTTTGGCTACGGCGGGTTCGGTTGCTAATATTTTCAAAAAGGTAGTCATGGCATCTACCGCATCAATCATGGCATCGTCCATACAGATGTCTATTACTTGTGCACCACCTTCTACTTGTTGGCGGGCTACGTCAATGGCTTCCTCGTATTTTTTGTCCGCTATTAGGCGAGCAAATTTCTTTGAGCCAGATACGTTGGTACGTTCGCCAATATTCACAAAATTATTTTCTTTTTTTATCACCAAAGCTTCTAATCCGCTCAATCGGGTTTGTTGCACGATGGTATTTTTGGTGCGAGGAGTAGATGCTGCCGCTAATTCCACAAATTTTTTGATGTGTGCGGGTGTCGTACCACAGCATCCACCAATGATATTTACTGATTTTTTATCCAGAAAATCTTCCAGCTGATTGCTCATTTGTTGTGGCGTTTCCTCATACAATCCCAATTCATTTGGGAACCCAGCATTTGGGTAAGCACTTATATACGAGTTTGTTAGCTTTCCTAATTCTACAATGTGAGGGAGCATATCCGACGCACCTGTTGAGCAATTTAAGCCAATAGCCAAGGGTTTAGCGTGTGCTACTGAAATAACAAAAGCTTCGAGTGTTTGTCCACTAAGGGTACGAGCACTCTTATCGAGCAATGTCCCCGAAATAATTATAGGCAAGCGTTTGCCTATCTTTACAAAAACCTCTTCAAGGGCAAAAATAGCTGCTTTTGCATTCAAGGTGTCGAATATTGTTTCTATCAGCAATAAGTCAGCTCCTCCCTCGATGAGTGCCGTAGCTTGTTCGGCATACACCTCTGCCAATTGCTCAAAACTTACTTCGCGGTAGCTAGCATCTTCTACTTTGGGCGACATGGAAAGTGTTTTGTTCGTTGGCCCCATTGCACCTGCTACAAAAATGGGTTTGGATGAGGTGGCGTATTTCGCCGCTACGCTTTTTGCTAATTTGGCAGCCTCAAAATTTAACTCGTACACCAAATCCTCCATGCCATAGTCTGACATCGAAATGCGGTTGGAATTAAAGGTATTCGTTGACAGAATATCCGCTCCAGCTTCTGCGTATTGCCTGTGTATTTCCTCAATAATAGCAGTTTGCGTAAGCGTAAGCAGGTCGTTGTTGCCTTTTTGCCTGTGTGTATGTGTAGCAAAGCGTGTGCCTTTAAAATCAGGCTCTTGCAAACGGTGCTGTTGTATCATAGTACCCATAGCACCATCGAGCACTAGGATTCTTTTTTCTAAAAGGGATGAAATCATGGTCATCGCAGTTGGTTTTGTTTAACTTGCAAAAATACGGAAAATTACCGTTTGAACAAGGTGATTGGGCTAAAAGATGCACATGTAGTCGGTTTTGCTATTTTTCTATCAGGTTTACGATATTCCTAAATACAAAACTATCCCCTTCTTTTTTAGTTAGAAGGGGATAGTGGGCAAGATACAATTGTGTGTATTTTACTTTTTCAAAGTTAATACCTCAAATCCATTTCCTTTTACAGTAATCGACAATTTGTTGCCATTCACATCAAAATTACTGCCAAAGTTTGCCATATAGCTTTTGTTTTGTAGAATGGTAGGAATTTCAACTTCCAATGTGCGTGCCGTTGTTTGACGATTAAATACTATAATCGATACTTCGTTGAAATAATTACGGGCATAAACCCACGCATCTTTTTCTATCAGTAATTCGATAAAATCGCCATACACCAATGCTAAATTATTTTTACGCAATTGTCCTAATTGGGCTACAGTGTTCAGTACGCGTTCTTCCGACGTTTTAAGTTGCTCACCAAAACGCATTACACGACGACAATCTGGGTCACCAGCACCTGGGTCTCCTATTTCATCACCATAATACAATACAGGTACGCCTGGTATGGTTAGGTTAAAGGCATTTAGCTGAATTAATTTGTCGTAAGCAGTCGTATCGGTCAAGCCAATTTCGCGTGTCCAACCTGCTAGTTTTGCATTTTCCCCAGGCAATACGTCACCTGAGGCATACGAAATAAAACGAGCTCTATCGTGATTTCCCGAAATATAGCCCATTAAATTGTGGTGTCCGTAGGTTTTCAAACTGGTCTTTAGTCCGTTGCTTACACGCACAAAATCTTCGTTGTTAAACGCAAATACAGATGCTGCATCATCAAATACATTAAAGTCAAATTGTGCATCTAACATCCCTGTATTTACGTAGCTGCTAATGAGTTGAGGACTACCA
>JAGNUZ010000073.1 GCA_017986765.1 Paludibacteraceae bacterium
TTAGCAAACATCAAAACACAAGCCTTGTTACTTGGCGAAAAAGGTTCTCGTATTCAATATACATTTTTAGCTATCGGAGCTTATGTAGCTGTTGTTATTTTTGTATTATTAAATATGGTATCGCCTATGGCTTTGTTGGTAATTGTAACATTGCCAATAGCTAAAAAGAATATCAATGTGATGAAACAAGCAAAAGTAGATAACCCAGAAATCATCAAAGATTTAGATGCGATGTCTGCTCAGTTGGTAATGGCGTTTACATTAACGTATGCACTAGGTGTTTTTAACGGATATTGGATATGAAAAAAGTACTTATAGCCTCAACCATAGCCGCTTTTTTGTGGTTTATTATGTTTTCACCATGGACATCCATGTACGTGAACTTTTGGATTGCAATGGCTTTTTCGGCAGCTATATTGTGGACATTAAGTGCCGTTTTTGATAAAAAGTTTTCTCAACAGTTTTCGTTTACAGTCAAAGATGTTATCATTGGTGTTCTTTCAGCAGCAGTATTGTATCTGGTCTTTGTTATTGGAAATTATTTATCCACCCAATGGTTTGATTTTGCAGGCTCGCAAATTGAAGGGATATATGGGATGAAAGATGGACAAAATCTTTTGCTAGTAGGCATATTGCTTGCAGTATTGATTGGTCCTGCTGAAGAAATATTTTGGCGTGGATATGTGCAGAAAAAACTAGGAACTAAATATGGAGAATGGACTGCAGTACTAATCACCGTAATTATTTATACATTGGTACATATTTGGTCGTTTAATTTTATGCTGATTATGGCAGCGATGGTTTGTGGTATTTTTTGGGGTGTATTATATAAGTACCACAAAAATATTGTTACACTTATTATCTCGCATGCCGTGTGGGATTTGACTGTATTTGTATTGTTACCTATAGCTTAACAAGTGATTGTAAGGAATAAAAAAAAATATTTAAATAAAGTGGGCAGGAACACACATTCTTGTTCTAACAAAAAAGAAAAAATATGAAACCTGATTTTAAAAGTATTGACATTACACACATCACGCCTTCGCAAGTGATTGGTGAGCAAGAAGAAAGTCATTGGGTAACGCCCGAGCTAATACCTGTAAAACCGTTTTATACCAAACAAGATTTGGCTGGTATGGAGCATTTGGAGTATGCAGCAGGAGTTCCACCTTACTTGCGTGGACCTTATAGTGTAATGTATGCCATGCAACCTTGGACTATTCGTCAGTATGCAGGATTCTCTACGGCTGAGGAGTCGAATGCGTTTTATCGCAGAAACTTAGCAGCGGGTCAAAAAGGATTATCCGTAGCATTTGACTTGGCTACACACCGTGGATACGATGCTGACCACGATCGTGTGGTAGGCGATGTAGGGAAAGCGGGTGTTTCTATTTGTTCGGTAGAAGATATGAAGGTGTTATTTGACGGTATTCCGTTGAATAAAATGTCTGTGTCTATGACTATGAACGGAGCTGTATTGCCTATTCTTGCTTTTTATATCAATGCAGGTTTGGAGCAGGGAGCTAAACTCGAAGAAATGGCCGGAACGATTCAGAATGATATTTTAAAAGAATTTATGGTGCGTAATACTTATATTTATCCACCAAAATTTTCTATGCAAATTATAGCTGATATTTTTGAGTTCACCTCAAAAAAAATGCCTAAATTTAATTCAATTTCTATTTCAGGATACCACATGCAAGAAGCAGGTGCTACCGCCGACATTGAACTAGCATACACCTTAGCTGATGGCTTAGAGTATTTGCGTGCAGGGGTTAATGCAGGTATGGATATTGACTCGTTCGCACCACGTTTATCGTTTTTTTGGGCTATTGGGATGAACCATTTTATGGAAATTGCCAAAATGCGTGCAGCTCGTTTGTTGTGGGCAAAAATTGTGAAACAATTTAATCCGAAAAACCCAAAATCATTGGCGTTGCGTACACACTCGCAAACATCAGGTTGGTCGCTTACAGAGCAAGACCCATTTAATAACGTAGGACGTACATGTATTGAGGCTATGGCTGCAGCATTAGGACATACACAATCCTTGCACACCAACGCTTTGGATGAGGCTATTGCCTTGCCAACAGATTTTTCTGCTCGTATAGCACGTAATACACAAATCTACATCCAACAAGAAACGGAAATCTGTCGAGAGGTTGATCCATGGGCAGGTTCGTATTATGTAGAATCGTTAACCAACGATTTGGCTGAAAAAGCATGGACGTTGATTGAAGAGGTTGAAAAACTAGGAGGTATGGCTGCGGCTATCGAAACAGGTATTCCAAAAATGCGTATTGAAGAAGCATCTGCTCGCACACAAGCTCGTATTGACTCGAAAGAACAAACCATTGTAGGTATCAATAAATACCGTTTGGAGAAAGAAGATCCAATTGATATTTTAGAAGTAGATAATACGGCTGTACGTTTGCAACAAATTGAGCGTTTGGCAAAATTGAAAAAAGAGAGAGACAATGATGCTGTTAAGAAAGCCTTAGCTGACATTACTGCATGTGTAGAATCAGGTAAGGGTAATTTACTTGAACTAGCTGTAGAAGCAGCCAGACTGCGTGCTACATTGGGCGAAATATCCGATGCATGCGAAATAATAGTAGGAAGATATAAAGCAACCATTAGAACCATATCGGGAGTGTATAGTGCAGGAACAAAAAATGACGCTGATTTTATTAGAGCGTGTGAATTGACAGCAAAATTTGCTGAAAAAGAAGGTCGTCAACCACGTATTATGATTGCCAAAATGGGTCAGGACGGACACGACCGTGGTGCGAAAGTTGTAGCCACAGGCTATGCTGATTGCGGTTTTGATGTGGATATGGGACCATTGTTCCAAACTCCTGCAGAGGCTGCGAAACAGGCTGTAGAGAATGATGTACACGTAATGGGTGTATCGTCTTTGGCAGCAGGGCACAAAACGTTAGTACCTCAAGTAATTGCAGAACTAAAAGCTTTAGGTCGCGAAGATATTATTGTGATTGCAGGTGGTGTAATTCCAGCACAAGATTATGCTTTCTTATACGAAGCGGGTGTAGCAGCTATTTTTGGTCCTGGCACACCAGTAGCCAAAGCGGCTTGTACCATGCTTGATATTATGCTTGAAGACTAATAAATAGGTTTTCTATTTATATAAAAAGCGGGACTGTGTTTGTACAGTCCCGCTTTTGTTTTGCAAAGTGATAATTTTTCTGGTAGTTCAGGTTTGTAAGCTGGACTTTTTTTATATTTATTTCAGTAGGCACGGGTTAGGAAACCCCCACCAGCGCAGGGAAAGGAAGAATGTACCACACTAATCGTGCAGTAGCTAATAGGTAGGCAAATTATTCGTTTAACAATCCATCTTCCTCCAACATATCCAAATACACGTCCTCAACATGCTCTCGTGCCCATGTCATTCGTCTTAGGAATCCGAGACTCGATTTCATCGAAGGGTTGTTTTTGAAACAATTAATATTGACACGCTCTCCAAGGTATTCCCAACCATAGCGCTCTACCAAACGTTCTAAAATTTCAGCCAATTTCACCCCATGCAAGGGATGGCTTAGTTCTTCTTCCGTAGCTTGTCTTTTGACTTTTTTAGCAGGATTCTCTTCGTTTAGCTGTTCATTCGTTTTGGGTTTGAATGCTGCATCTGAAGGTATCTGTATATCTTTTGGTTCGCTCTTTTGATTGTCTTTTATGTTCATTGTTGGTAGATATTTCCTTGTAGTTGTTTCTACTCTAGCGTTGGTTTGTAAGCTCTACTATTTATAATTACGTTGAAGTCTTCTTACCACTCCCTAATTACAAATCCGCATTAGCGGTGAAATCAACAATATGTTTGTTTGCATTTTTATATAATTTACTTACTTGTGTCTTATAGTCCATAATGGTCGTCGATTTTTCTTGGTGGTGTGGGCGTTTTTTTTGATATTACTACCAACGCTCCAATAACGACAACCAGTTATGTTGATATCCACTATATTTAACTGAATAAAATCTAATAGGCTGTTTTTTAGCTTATTAATTTATGTTTTCTCCTTGTCAGTATTCAGTAGAAATAGATGTTATTCTTTATTTATACTAGAAACAAAGATAAGAAACTATCTTGTTTTTGAAATATTTTTTTGTTATGTATTATTGAATATAATTTATCTCCTAAATCAGGGAACTGAATCACTCATATAGGAGCTAAATTACATGTAAGAATACTTGTTTGCTTAACGGAGAAAAACTGATATTTACTTTTTTACCATCCCTTCAAATGCTTTCCAAAGTGAATCGTCGGGAGTAGGGGCTATGATTTCGATAGCTTCTTTGGTAACGGGGTGTATGAAGTTAATTTGTCGCGCGTGCAAGCCAATACCGCCATCTTTGTTGGAGCGAGGAAAACCGTATTTCAAGTCTCCTTTTATGGCACAGCCTATGTGTGCTAGCTGGCACCTAATTTGGTGGTGTCTACCTGTGTGTAAGTCTACTTCGAGGAGGGTATAGGTAGTAGCAAGTGCAATTTCTTTGAGTGATAAAATGGCTTTTTTTGCATCACCTTTGGGAGCATCGAAGGCATACGATTTGTTTTGCTTTTCGTTTCTCGTCAAATAATGCTCAAGCAGCATTTCGGGATTGGCAGGACGATTTTTGACTATTGCCCAATAGGTTTTTTTTATTTCTCTTTCACGCAGCATTTCGTTGAGGCGAGTTAGAGCTTTGCTTGTTTTGGCAAACAAGACAATACCGCTTACAGGTCGGTCTAGACGATGCGTAACACCACAATACACATTGCCAGGTTTGTTGTATTTCTCTTTTAAGTAGAGTTTTACTTTTTCTACTAAAGGAGTGTCACCCGTTTTGTCTCCTTGCACAATGTCGGAGCAAGATTTGTTGATGGCAATGATGTGGTTGTCTTCGAATAATACGTTCATCTTATTTACAAGCGTTGTTTAAGAGCTTCATACACGATGATTCCAGTCGCTACAGATACATTTAATGAAGAAATGGTACCGATGATGGGTATTTTTACTTCCGTGTCGCACAAGCGTTTGTTTTCAATAGCAATACCTACATCTTCTGCACCCATTACAAGGGCTACGGCGTTGGTATAGGAAATATCTGTAAAGTTTTCTGTTGCTTTGTCGGATGCTGCTATTATTTTCAATCCCGAGTTTTTCAAAAACTGAATAGCGTGCGTTAAATTCTTCTCACGACAAACAGGTATTTTAAGCAAGGCACCTGCTGAAGTTTTAATGGCATCAGCGTTAATAGATGCACTATTTTTTTGTGGTATCACAATGGCATGTACGCCAGCACATTCGCAAGTACGAGCTATTGCACCAAAGTTGCGCACATCGGTAATGCCGTCAAGAACTACGATAAAAGGATCTTTCCCTTGTTCATATAAAGTAGGGATAATATCCTCAATGTGTTGGTAGGGTACAGGTATGGTAAAGGCAAGTGCCCCTTGGTGATTTTTCATGGTAATGCGGTTAATACGTTCCACAGGAACACGCATTACCGGAATTTCTCGCCCTTCAATTGCTTGAAACAATTCTTGGGACAACCGTCCTTGCATATCATTTTTGAGAAGAATTTTATCAATTTCTTTCCCTGCATCTATGGCTTCGATAATGGCATGAATGCCAAAAATCATTTCCGATTCTTTTTTCATTTCGTGTTTTTTGTATGCAAATAGGTAATACCTTGTCTTATTTTGACAAGGCTTCCATAATTTTAGTTTCTAATTCGGCTACTAATTCAGGATTATCCATCACTAATTTTTTAGCAGCATCTCTTCCTTGTCCCAGTTTGGTATCGCCGTAGCTAAACCATGAACCGCTTTTTTTGATGATGTTGTTTTCCACACCTAAGTCAATAATTTCGCCAGCGTAAGAAATACCTTCGCCAAACATAATATCGAATTCAGCCTTGCGGAAAGGAGGAGCTACTTTGTTTTTTACCACCTTTACACGGGTTTGGTTTCCAATGGCATTATCGCCATCTTTAATTTGCCCAATGCGACGAATGTCTAAGCGGATAGAAGAGTAAAATTTCAATGCATTACCACCCGTTGTTGTTTCTGGACTCCCAAAGGTAATACCAATTTTATCACGCAACTGGTTGATAAAGATACACGTAGTATTTGTTTTGCTGATGCTTGCGGTAAGTTTACGTAAGGCTTGCGACATCAAGCGGGCTTGCAATCCCATTTTAGAATCGCCCATGTCTCCTTCAATTTCAGCCTTTGGTGTAAGTGCTGCTACAGAGTCAATTACCACAATATCCACTGCTGATGAGCGAATTAATTGGTCGGCAATTTCGAGAGCTTGTTCGCCATTGTCTGGTTGAGAAATTAATAAGTTAGTCGTATCTACACCCAATTTTTCAGCATAAAAACGGTCGAAAGCATGTTCTGCATCCACAAAGGCTGCGATACCACCAGCTTTTTGAGCTTGGGCTATGGCGTGAATGGCTAAGGTTGTTTTACCAGACGATTCAGGACCAAATATTTCAATTACTCTACCACGAGGATATCCGCCTACGCCTAATGCCAGGTTTAGTCCGATAGAACCTGTAGAGATAGTGCTTATTTCAATCACAGGTTTGTCCCCCATTTTCATAATAGCTCCTTTTCCGTGGTCTTTTTCTATTTTATCCAACGCAAGCTGTAAGGCTTTTAGTTTTTCAATATTTTGTTTTTGTAGGTTTTCTGTGTCTTTTGTAGCCATAATAGATGTAGTTTAATTTTTACCTCAAAAGTATGATTTTTTTTGTCAATTGACAATTCCTTTCACTAGTTTGTTGAAAAGTTTATGAACAAAAAAGCGGACACAAATCGAATTGATTGTGTCCGCTGATTTTTAGAGAATAAAATTTCTATTTGTTTTCTGGGCGTAGTTGACGCACAGTGGCGCCAGCTTGCCACATTTCGCTTTCGCGAAGGGCTTTTAGTTCTTTTTCTAATCCTTCGCGGTAGTCAGGTTTAGAGTTTGTATCGATGGAGCGTTGTGCTTCGTTGCCACAAGCTACTTCTGCATATAGTTTTTCAAACACGGGTTTGCTTGCATCGTGGAATGGAGTCATCCAATCCAATGCACCACGTTGAGCTGTTG
>JAGNUZ010000074.1 GCA_017986765.1 Paludibacteraceae bacterium
ATGCCCGATAGTATCCTCATCAACCAACGCAAAGATGTAATAAGTGATTATCAAGATGATATTTTTGGTAGAGCCAACTGGGTAAATTACTTGATGGGAGGTTCGGTTATGTATCCAAGCTACAAAGGACTTGGCATACCCATTGATGCGTGCATCGCCTTGCATACCGATGCTGGAAAAATGAGTGGCGATTCAATTGTTGGCACCTTGGGCATTGCCATGACAACAGATGATAAAGGCATGTATCCAGCCAACTTCTTGCGTATAGCGGCACGCGATTTTACCGATATTATTCAAACGGAACTTGTACACGATATACGTGCTACTTTTCCCGTAAACTGGACACGCAGAGAAATTTGGGATAAGTCCTATATCGAAGCACGCATACCAAAAACTCCTACTACCATTATCGAATTATTATCGCACCAAAATTTTAACGATATGCGGTATGCTCATTGCCCTGAGTTTCGTTTTGTTACGGCTCGTGCTATATACAAGGGGATAGTTAAGTTTTTAGCATCTCAATACAACCAACCTTATACAATTCAACCCTTACCCATAACTCATTTTGTAGCAGAGGTGTTACAAGATGATTCAGTACACTTATCTTGGCGAAAAACAACCGACCCGCTTGAACCAACAGCTAATCCTGATGGTTATATCGTATATACACGCAAGAACGATGGAGGATTTGACAATGGAATTGTCAGCAAAACCGAAAGCATTACGCTACCAATTGAAAAAGGGACTATCTATAGTTATAAAATAGCAGCTCTAAATAATGGCGGGGAAAGTTTCGCTTCTGAAATTTTATCGGTGTACAAAGCAGAAATTGAAAAAGGAAAGGCTTGGGTAGTAAATGCTTTTGATAGGGTTGCTGCACCTTCTTCTTTTGAAACAGATAGTACCGCAGGTTTTACTCATGCTACGGATAGAGGGGTTCCCTATTTGTACGATCTGAGTTTTACAGGCAATCAAATTGAATACAATAAATCAGTTCCGTTTTACGACAACGATTATACTGGATTTGGTGCTAGCCAAGCAAACTACGATGGACAAGTAATAGCTGGGAATACGTTTGATAATTGCTACATTCATGGAAGGGCTTTAGCGGCAAACAACTATTCATTTTCGTCAGCTTCACGCGATGGCATTACGGTATTGTCTCCATCATTTACTGGATACGATGTTCTCGCTATTATACTTGGTAATCAAAAAACGAGTAAAACGTTTACCCGTACTTTTACTGTATATCCTACCGAATTGCAAACACTAATTACGAATTACACCAAACAAAACGGAAAAATTATCGTAAGTGGAGCATATATTGCATCTGACATAACAAGAAAAAAAGACAAAAGCGAAATGCAATTTGCACAAAACATACTCAAATACAAACTACGCATGCCACAGGCTTCCGTAAATGCAACGATGGTTGACGTGTTTTCTGCAAAAAAACGCCAGCGTGAGTACAATTGTTTTACCCAACCAAACCCCTATCAATATGCTGTGCAACAAGTAGATGCCATACAACCAACAGATAAAAATAGTTCCGTTTTACTACGTTATACCGAAAACAATACAGCGGCTGCCATTGGGTACAAAGGAAAATACAAAACCATTGTTTGTGGTTTCCCTTTCGAAACACTCACAAGTACTGAACAACAAAACGAACTAATGCGATTATTCGTCAATTATTAATCATCAATATAACATCAAGAATATGAAAATTTCAGCTTTTATCCCTTACGAAAATGATGAACAAGTAGCTCAAACAATTGCTTCGTTACAAGGAAGTAATTTGATAGGTAAGATTTTTTTGTTAGCAACAAAACAAGCATCAACTAGCACAAAATTTGATGCACAAACACTAACAATTGACACCCTAACCAGTACGGCAACAATGCGGTTAATTGCTGATAATTGCACCAATGATTTTGCCCTTATCTACCTAAAATATACATCCTTATACATGGGAGCTTATGCTATAGAACGATTGGCACAAGTAGCAAACGACACGCAGGCAGGTATGGTATATACAGACTATTACCAACAAACGACCACAGGCACTGCTAAAGTTCCGGTTAACGACTACCAAATTGGGAGTGTTCGCGATGATTTTAATTTTGGTTCATTATTGTTTTTTGCGACAAAGGTATTGCAATCATCTGTTGCTAGCTGCTCAAAAGATTTTGCCCACGCTGGGCTGTATCAACTCCGATTAACCGTATCAGAACAATCACAACTTGTACACTTAAACGAATTCTTATATACCGAAATAGAACAAGATACCCGCAAAAGTGGCGAAAAACAATTTGATTACGTTGACCCAAAAAACCGAGCGGTACAAATTGAAATGGAACAAGTGTGTACACAACACCTTAAAAATATTGGAGCTTACTTAACGCCGATTTTTCCAGCAGTTAATTTGCACCAAGAACTATTTGAATACGAAGCCTCTGTTATCATCCCTGTAAAAAATAGGGTTAAAACAATTGAAGATGCCATTGTTTCTGTGTTAAAACAAGAAACGAATTTTCCATTCAATTTGCTCATTATCGACAACCATTCTACTGATGGAACAACAGAATTAATACAGTCTTATGCCAAAAAGAACGCTTCTATTGTACATATCATACCTCAACGCAACGATTTGGGTATAGGTGGTTGCTGGAACGAAGGTGTACACCACGAAAAATGTGGAAAATTTGCCGTTCAACTAGATAGCGATGACTTATACGAAAACGCAACAACACTACAACAGATAGTAAACGCATTTTACGAACAAAATTGTGCCATGGTAATTGGTTCGTATAGCATGACAGATTTTGCCCTTCAACCCATTCCTCCAGGGCTAATTGACCACAAAGAATGGACACCCGAGAATGGAAGAAACAATGCACTTCGTATCAATGGATTAGGAGCTCCACGAGCGTTTTATACTCCTGTATTAAGAGAAATCAAAGTGCCAAATACCAGCTATGGAGAAGATTATGCTTTGGGACTTCAGATTAGTAGAAACTACCAAATCGGACGCATTTATAATTCAGTATATTTGTGTCGTAGGTGGAACGAGAATTCTGATGCAGCTTTGGATATAGAAAAAATGAACGCTCATAATGCATACAAAGATAAATTACGTAGCATAGAAATGATGGCACGTATCGCCATGAATAAATAGAAATGAACACTCACCATTACATCTTATTGCTTGGCAGCAATTTTTTGGCACACAAACATCTGTCAATAGCCATTGAATTGCTGCAACAAGAATTTGGTATCCATCGCACCTCGCACGAAATGGAAACGAAAGCCATTGATATGCCAAACGACTATCCTTTTGTAAATAAGGCTGTTTGCATACAAACTAGGCTTGAGCCAACAGAGCTAATACAGAAAATAAAAGAAATGGAAAAGCAACTTGGTCGTTCGGATGAAAAAACTTTACAAGGCATCATTCCCATTGATATTGATGTGATTCTCTGTGATAAAAAAGTGTTACATTCGGATTATGAAACAAAAAATTATGTTAAGAAATTGGTAGAAGAAGTGAGCGTTTGAGAAAATTGTACGTATATTTGTTTTCAGAACAAATTATATATACGCATGAAAAAACACTTACTTTGCCTTATCGCTCTTTTTTATTTCTTTATTAGTACAACGTACAGCCAAGAAAACACCTTGCCCCGTGTAAGCAGTGGTACCATTATACGTCATGTAGATTTTACTTCTAACTATATATCTGCTCGCAATGTAGATGTTTGGCTACCTGACAATTACAGCCCAAACCAACGTTACAAAGTGCTCTATATGCACGATGGACAAATGCTTTTTGATGCCAATACTACCTGGAACAAACAAGAATGGGGTGTGGACGAAACCATTACCCGCCTTATAGCAAACGACAGTATTCTGAGTACCATTGTTGTAGGAATATGGAATTCTGGACGAACGCGTCATTCGGATTATTTTCCGCAAAAACCTTTTGAACGCTTGCCTGTATCTACACAAGACTCATTAATTTTATTGGGTAGAAGACAAAATAATGTTTCATTATTTGCCGAACGTGTGCAATCGGATAATTACCTACGTTTTATTGTAGAGGAAGTAAAACCTTTTATTGACAAAACGTATGCTACGCTTACCGAACCTGAACATACATTTATTGCAGGCTCTAGCATGGGCGGACTTATTTCGATGTATGCTGTATGCGAATACCCAGAAGTTTTTGGTGGTGCAGCTTGTTTATCTACACATTGGATTGGTAGTTTTCAAACAGAAGGGAACCCAATTCCTGCACAATTTTTTGCCTATTTAAAAGAAAATTTACCTTCTCCTGATACACATAAATTCTATTTCGACTTCGGCACGGAAACATTAGATGTTCACTACGAACCCTACCAACAACAAGTTGATGCAATTATGCAAGCCAAAGGATACAATTCTACCAATTGGATAACACGAAAATTTGAAGGAAAAGATCATTCAGAAAATGCGTGGCGTGAACGCTTACACATTCCGCTTACGTTTTTATTACCCATACAGTTCAATTAATTATCAACAAAAAAAACAATTTTATGAAAACAGAAAATAATTCATCTTGTTGCACCTCTAGTTCAGAGTACTCGCAACAAATTGGCAAATTAGCCCTTAGATTACTTGTTGGCGGATTTATGCTAACACATGGTTTACCAAAATTACAAAACTTTGAGTACCTAAGTACTGTATTTCCCGACCCATTAGGAGTAGGTTCAAGCTTATCGCTCGGCATGATTGTATTTGCCGAAGTGGTTTGTTCCATCCTATTAATGCTGGGCTTATTTACACGTCTATCCACTATTCCTCTTATTATAGGGATGGGTGTAGCAGCTTTCTTCATTCATGCAAACGACCCATTTAATGTAAAAGAAATGGCATTTCTGTACATGGGTATATATGTTATAATTGCCTTTATTGGAGCAGGAAAATTCTCTATTGACTACCTATTCCGTAATGTATATGCAAAAGGATGTTCTCTTTTTTGTAAAAAATAAGAACAAAAAAAACGCTACTATCCATTTAAGAATGCCACATTGTACAGCCTATAATGTGGCATTTAACTTTTGCTTTGGACAGGAATTCTATTGACATGTAAGTCCTTCTATTATCTCTAATTTTTCTTTTATAACTAAAAATAAAGAATCTCTAACGCTAATCTTTAACGAACAAGTAAGCTCTAATTGCTGAGAGATGACACGTAAATCATATTCTTTAATAATCTTCATAGCCTCATTCAATACTGCATAATCGCAGTGAAAAGAAATTGTTCTCTCAACTATTTTAGCGATTATCTCTGCTTGGTGGATGGCATCTACTGCAGCTTCACGGTATGCTACTACCAAACCGCCTGTACCCAGCAAAATGCCACCAAAATAACGCACCACAATCAGTAAAATATCCGACAACTGCTTGGCATTTACTTGTGCCAAAATGGGTTTTCCTGCCGTGCCATTTGGCTCGCCATCATCGCTACTTCGTACAAACTGTTGTTGCTCTCCAATAACATAGGCATAGCAAATATGGCGAGCATCGTAGTACTTTTTTCTATAATCTTTCAATATATCCTTTGCCTCTTCGACAGAAGTAACTGGAATAGCAAATGACAAAAATTTACTACCCTTCTCTTTATACATACCTTCTGATAATTGAGCAATACTATTGTAACTATCGTCTTGCATCGGTTTGGCTAAATTCATACAGACAAAATTACACTTTTAAGTTAAAAATAGCTCGTTTTTGATTTTGTTTTTTTATCTTCGCATAACATTAGCTGATGTAAACAACAAATCATGGTATTAATCAACGAAAATTATCTGAAACTTCCTGAAAATTTCTTTTTCACCGAAATAGAAAAACGCATCAATGCTTTCAATGTCATTCATCCAAATAGTCATGTTATTCGATTGGGTTTGGGAGATGTGTGCCTGCCCCTACCAGACGAAATTATATCGGCGATGGAAGTAGCCTCGAAGGAAATGGGAAACATCGACACTTTTAGGGGCTATGGACCTGAAACTGGCTATCGTTTCTTAATTGATAAAATAATTAAGCACGACTATCATACACGAGGAATTACTCTAGATGCTAGCGAGGTATTTGTAAGCGATGGCTCTAAAGCAGATTTGGGCAATATTGGACATATTTTTGGACGAGATAATATCATTGCCATCACCGACCCTGTATATCCTGTGTATGAAAATGCCGCCATTATGGGTGGTCGAGCAGGTCATTTAACGGAAGAAAATATTTGGAGTAATATCGTATATATCCCTTGTACGGCAGAAAATAATTTTACGCCTCAGTTACCTAAAGAAAAAGTAGACATTATCTATTTGTGTTTTCCAAACAATCCTACAGGTGTAGCGTTAGACAAAATTGAATTAAAAAAATGGATAGACTATGCCATTGAAAATCAAACAATTATAATATACGATGGAGCTTATGCTGCGTATATAACGCAAAAAGATGTACCTCGTTCTATATACGAAATAAAAGGGGCAAAAAAAGTGGCTATCGAAATACGAAGCTTTTCTAAAACAGCTGGATTTACAGGGCTTCGTTGCTCTTACACAATAGTACCTCGTGAATTGATTGGATATAGCCTTATGGGAGAACCCGTAGATATAAACAAGCTATGGCGTAGGCGTGCTACAACATACTACAACGGAACATCTTACATCATTCAACGAGGAGCTGAAGCCTCCTACTCACCTAAGGGGAAAAAACAATTACAGAAAAACATTGATTATTACCTTAAAAACGCAGCTATTATTCGCAAAGAATTAATAGAAATCGGCTTTCAAGTATTTGGAGGAATTAACTCCCCGCATATTTGGATTAAAACACCCAAAAATACACCCTCGTGGAAATTCTTTCAGCAATTACTATACGAGGCACAAATAGTCTGTATCCCAGGTGCAGGGTTTGGGCAATTTGGCGAAGGATATTTCCGTTTTTCGGGTTTTAACACACGCCAAAATACGATAGAAGCGATGGAACGTATGCAAGTA
>JAGNUZ010000075.1 GCA_017986765.1 Paludibacteraceae bacterium
TGCAGGAGGAGCAATGATTACTCCAGTAGCTTGTGGAGGATCGGTAGAACCTGGTGGAGATTATTATGTAGCTGGTAGTGCCGAGTTATGTGGTATAGCTTGGAGTCCAAGTGCAGTGGCAAATAAAATGACACAAGTGGGTAGTATTTGGGAGAAAACGTATACGAATGTACCTGTAGGTGAGCATCAGTTTAAAGTTACGGATGGTACTTGGACTAGTCCATCACCGTGGAACGAAACTGGAACCGCTTCGGGAAAAGGTTCCCATGTAGCTGTGTCTTTAACTGCGGTTTCTACTGTTACGGTTAAATTTGATGGAACAAAGGTTCTTCCTACTGTTATTACAACAGGTATTAACGATGCAATTTTTGATGCATCGGTTGTTGCCGCAAGTGGTACTATTTTTGTAAGCGAAGAGGAATTTACTGTTTTTAATCTAATGGGAGTTGATATGACACCACAAAATGGCAATTTGCCAAAAGGCATGTATATTGTTCGTTTGACAAACGGTGCAACTCAAATTGTGAGTTTAAGATAGACTATTTAGTCTTTAACTATTTCATTCAAAGGAGGGCAAGGTTTTGTTCTCCTTTTTTTATGCGTATTTTCCTTTGATATTTTTGGTATAAAATAGTGCAATATTTCTAAAATAGTATTACTTTTGTTGTATCAAAAACGATAGAACGCTATTATTGTTCATATCAACTCAACACGAACTCTTCAATATTTTATTCAAATACTTTTGCACATAGGCAGAAGGAACACTTACGTTAAAAATAAGCCCATTTTACATGTCAACAAAAAATGAATTAGAGAAAAAATCTCTTTCAGAATTGCAAGTGATAGCTAAAGAGCTGTCTGTTTCTAAGATTTCTACCTTAGATGAGCAATCGCTCGTATACGCCATTTTAGATAAAGAAGCGGAAAAAATATCTCAGAAAAAGACACAAAAAGCGCCAGTTGTTTCTGGTGTGGAGAAACGTAGTCGCGTTACAAAAAAAACTGTAAGCGTAGATAAGCAAGCAGACCCTCAGGCTATTGAACAGCTTTTAATCTCCGAAAACCCGATAGTTGAAGAAAAAGCACCCAAAAAAATCATCAAAAAAGTGTCAAAACCATCTAAAGAGGCTACTCCTCTTAAAGAGACCTCACCGAAGAAAAAAATAGTGACAAAAAAAGTGCAACAACCTGATTCCGTTCCAACAGAAGATCCTGCCAACAGTACCAATATAAATCCAACAAACTCTGAATCTGTCGAAGTAGAATCTTTAGCGACAGAAGTCTTGAATACTCCAGATAATAAGCCGAAAGAGATTAAAGTAATCGCACCCAAAGAACGCAAAACAATTGTTAAAGAAGTTAAAGTTATTACAAAATCTACCAATTCGAACGATAATGTAGAAAAACTATATGAGTTTGATAATATATTAAAAGGTTCAGGTGTATTGGAGATGGTGGATAATTATGGATTTTTGCGTTCAGCAGAATATAATTATATGCCTTCGCCAGATGACGTGTATGTATCACAATCACAAATTCGACTTTTTGGATTGAAAACAGGAGACCATGTCGATGGCACAATTCGTCCACCGAAAGAAGGGGAAAAATATTTTCCATTAGTAAAAGTCGAAAAAATAAACGGTAGAGATCCCTCGTTTGTCCGAGATAGGGTTCCATTTGAGCATCTCACGCCGTTGTTCCCAGACCAAAAATTTATTCTGACAGGACGTAATGCCACTCTTTCTACCCGTATTATTGATTTATTTTGCCCCATTGGGAAGGGACAACGTGGACTTATCGTTGCACAGCCAAAAACGGGTAAAACGGTATTGCTTAAAGAAATAGCAAATGCTATTCTAGAGAATAATCCAGAGGTATATATGATTATTTTGCTCATAGACGAACGGCCAGAGGAAGTAACTGATATGGCGCGTAGCGTGAAAGCCGAAGTGGTATCTTCTACTTTTGACGAGTCAGCAGAAAAGCACGTAAAAGTAGCAAGTATCGTTCACGAGAAAGCGAAACGATTGGTAGAATGTGGCCATGATGTGGTGATTTTACTCGACTCTATTACACGTTTAGCAAGAGCTTACAACACAACTTCTCCAGCCTCAGGAAAAGTTCTATCAGGCGGTGTAGATGCAAATGCATTACACAAACCAAAACGCTTTTTTGGAGCTGCTCGTAATATAGAAAACGGAGGTAGTTTGACCATTATTGCAACAGCTTTAACCGATACAGGTTCTAAAATGGATGATGTTATTTTTGAAGAATTTAAAGGGACAGGTAATATGGAGCTGCAATTGGATAGGCGTTTGTCGAACAAGCGAATATTTCCAGCTGTGGATATCATGGCTTCGAGTACGAGAAGAGATGATTTGCTTTTAGACCACGATACATTAAACCGTATGTGGATATTACGTAGACATTTATCCGATATGAATTCGGTAGAAGCAATGGAATTTTTAAAAGACCGCATGGAGAAAACTCGAAATAATGAAGAATTTCTTGTGTCGATGAATGGATAATTTATATCTTTGTGGTCTATCAAATATGAAATTAATCACTTACTTAATAATTAATCATTACAAAAATGGCGAAAGAAAAGAAATTCCTTACGTGTGATGGTAATCAAGCTGCTGCACACATAGCTTATATGTTTACAGAAGTTGCTGCAATTTACCCAATTACTCCATCTACTACTATGGCAGAATATGTCGATGAGTGGGCGGCAAAAGGTCGCAAGAATATGTTTGGTGAACCTGTACAAGTACAAGAAATGCAATCAGAAGGTGGAGCCGCAGCAGCAATGCATGGTGCTTTGCAAGCTGGAGCCCTTACAACAACCTTTACAGCATCACAAGGACTATTGTTGATGATACCAAATATGTATAAGGTGGCAGGAGAGTTACTTCCTGGCGTTTATCATGTTTCTGCACGTGCTTTGGCATCTCATGCATTGTCTATTTTTGGCGACCATCAAGATGTGATGGCAGTTCGTCAAGCTGGATGTGCTATGTTGGCTTCGGGTTCTGTGCAAGAAGTAATGGACTTAGCAGGTATTGCACATTTGGCAGCTCTTAAATCACGTGTTCCTTTTGTTCATTTCTTCGATGGTTTTAGAACATCACACGAAATTCAAAAAATTGAGCAATTAGATCAAGAAGATTTACTTCCACTAATGGATCAAGATGCATTGAGCGAATTCCGCCAACGTGCTTTGAATCCTGGTAATCCTGTATTGAGAGGTACGGCTCAAAACCCTGATATTTATTTTCAAGCACGCGAAGCGAGCAATCCTTTCTACGATGCTATTCCAGATGTTGTAGAAGAATATATGGCACAAATTTCTGAAATCACAGGACGTAAATACGGCTTGTTTAATTATTATGGAGCTCCAGATGCTGAAAATATCATCATTTCTATGGGTTCTTCTACAGAATCTATTCGCGAAGGTATTGATTACTTAGCGACTCAAGGTGAAAAGGTAGGTTTAATCTCTGTACACTTGTATCGTCCATTCTCTGCTAAACATTTCCTTTCTGTATTGCCAAAAACAACAAAACGTATCGCCGTTCTTGATAGAACAAAAGAACCAGGTGCTGGTGGCGAACCATTGTATTTAGATGTAAAAGATGTATTGTACGGAACACCAAATCAACCTATCGTTGTCGGTGGTCGTTATGGGTTGTCTTCAAAAGACTTTACACCTTCGCAAGTATTGTCTATTTATGAGAATTTGGCATTGCCAGAACCTAAAAATCATTTTACAGTTGGTATAGTTGATGACGTAACCTTTACTTCACTTCCATTAAAAGAAGAGTTTTCGTTAGCATCAGCAGGTACATACGAAGCGAAATTTTATGGTTTAGGTGCAGATGGAACTGTAGGAGCAAATAAAAATTCCATTAAAATTATTGGAGACAATACAAATAAATATTGTCAAGCATATTTTGCCTATGATTCAAAAAAATCAGGAGGTTTTACATGTTCACACCTTCGTTTTGGAGATATGCCTATTCGTTCTACTTATTTGGTAACAACGCCCGATTTTGTGGCATGTCACGTACAAGCTTACTTACGCTTGTATGATGTAACCAAGGGTTTGAAAAAGAATGGTACTTTCTTATTGAATACAATTTGGACACCCGAAGAAGTAATTAAGAATCTTCCAGACAATGTGAAAAAACATTTGGCTAAGAATAATATCACTTTATATATCATTGATGCAACAAATATTGCATTAGAAATTGGTTTGGGAAATAGAACAAACACTATTTTACAATCTGCTTTCTTTAAAATTACCAATGTTATTCCTTATGAATTAGCAGTAGAAAAATTGAAATATGCTATTAATAAATCATACGGCAATAAAGGTGAGAAAATAGTTCAAATGAACTATGCTGCAGTAGATAGAGGTGGCGAATATACGAAAGTAGATGTTCCTACTGGATGGGCTAACATTGCATTAGAAAATGAAGTTTCAACCACTACTGTTCCTGAATTTATTAAAAAAGTAGTTCAACCTATCAATGCACAAAATGGAGATAGTCTTAAAGTATCTGCCTTCAAAGGTCGCGAAGATGGTACATGGAATCAAGGTACAGCTAAATACGAAAAAAGAGGTGTAGCGCCAGCCGTTCCAGTATGGAATGCGGAAAATTGTATTCAGTGTAACCAATGTGCTTATGTATGTCCTCACGCTGCTATTCGTCCGTTTGTATTAGACGAAGCAGAACAAGGCAAAGCACCTTTCAAAGAAATGTTGAAAGCGAATGGAAAACAATTCTCAGGAATGGCTTTCCGTATTCAAGTAGATGTGCTAGACTGTATGGGTTGTAACAATTGTGTGGATGTATGTCCAGGCAATAAAGGCAACAAAGCTCTTGAGTTAGTGCCAATCGAAACACAATATGAAAATCAAGATAATTGGGATTTCTGTATAGAAGAAGTATCATCAAAACAACATTTGGTTGATATTAAAGCTAATGTGAAAAACTCTCAATTAGCAACTCCATTGTTTGAATCTTCTGGAGCGTGTGCAGGTTGTGGCGAAACTCCTTATGTTAAATTGGTTACACAATTATTTGGTGAGAGACAAATGGTAGCAAATGCTACAGGTTGTAGCTCTATATATTCAGCGTCAGCACCTTCTACTCCTTATACAACTACACCAGAAGGTCGTGGACCAGCATGGGCAAACTCATTGTTTGAGGACAATGCAGAGTTTGGTATTGGTATGGTATTTGCAGAAGACCACATGCGTGAGCGTATTCTTCGTATTATGAACGAAGCACTTGTTAGCGACTGTTGTCCAGATAATATTAAAGCTTTATTTACAGAATGGATTGAAAACCGCTTTGATGGAGAAAAGACATTGGTTCTTCAAAGAGAGCTTACTCCATTAATCAAAGCAAGCTCATGCCCTCATTGTAAATCTCTAGTATCATTAACTCCTTATTTAGTGAAACAATCACAATGGATTATTGGTGGAGATGGATGGGCTTATGATATTGGTTTTGGTGGTCTTGACCATGTAATTGCTTCTGGAGCAAATGTAAATATTTTAGTATTAGATACAGAAATTTATTCTAATACAGGAGGACAAGCCTCTAAATCTACACCGGTAGGTGCAGTGGCAAAATTTGCAGCCGCAGGTAAAAAAGTGCGTAAAAAAGACTTAGGTCTGATTGCTGCAACCTACGGATATGTATATGTGGCACAAATAGCCATGGGAGCGAGTCAAGCACAAACGCTTAAAGCAATTCGTGAGGCAGAAGCATATGATGGACCATCAGTAGTAATTGCGTATTCTCCATGTATTAGTCATGGAATTATAGCTGGTATGGGCAAAGCACAAGACGAACAAAAACGTGCTGTTGAATGTGGTTACTGGCATTTATATCGTTACGACCCAAGGCTGGAAATGGAGGGTAAAAACCCAATGCAATTGGATTCGAAAGAGCCTGATTTCAGTAAGTTCCAAGATTTCTTAAAAGGAGAGGTACGTTATACATCATTAATGAAACAATTTCCAGCAGAAGCGAAAGAATTATTCGAAGCTGCTGAAGTGAATGCTAAATGGCGTTATAACTCATACAAACGTATGACATCACAAACTTGGGGAACCGCAGAATAGTTACTTTTTAGTACTATAATATTTTAAGGAGGGTAAGAAGTTGAGAAGCTTCTTACCCTCCTTTTTTATTAATATATCTAAAGAAGAATGGGTACGTGTGGTTATTTTTTGTATTTTTGAAGGATAATGATTTTAATATAAAAACAATATGGATACAGTATCAAAAGTATTAGATGTAATTAAAGGTGCAGCAGAACCTGTAAATGCAAGCAAGGTTGTAGAATTGTCTGGTTTAGACAAAAAAGAAGTAGATAAAGCCATGAAAAAACTAAAAGATACGGGTGATATTGTTTCACCAAAACGTTGCTATTGGTCTGCTAAGTAAGTCTTTTATCCTATAATTTAACGCTTGTGAGTCACGATCACCATCATCAACACGCTTTGCCACAGAATCCTTTCAGTTTAGGAAAGGTATTTATTTTTGCCATCGTACTAAATCTGTCTTTTGTAGCAGTAGAATTCTTTGCGGGATTTTATTACGAATCGGTAGGTTTAGTTTCTGATGCAGCACATAACTTAGGCGATGTTGCTAGTTTGCTGTTGGCCTTGTTGGCATTTAGGTTGGAGAAGGTACATGCTCGCAACAATTACACGTATGGATTTAAGAAAAGTACCATATTAGTCGCACTAACGAATGCGGTTATTTTGCTTTGTACGGTTGGCATTATTGTGGTGAAAAGTATTGATAAATTTTATCATCCGCAAGCTGTAGAAGGAGGTGTGATAGCATGGGTTGCAGGTATAGGCGTAGTGATTAATTTGGCTACAGCGATGCTGTTTTTACGCAATAAGGAACATGACCTAAATGTAAAAGGGGCTTATTTGCATATGATAGCCGATGCTTTGGTGTCAGTTGGAGTGGTGGCGTCTGGCATTATTATTGTATTTACAGGTTGGA
>JAGNUZ010000076.1 GCA_017986765.1 Paludibacteraceae bacterium
ATTATATGCGAGCTAAATTGCAAAAAGCTGGATTTGATACAGGTCATTCTACTACGCCAATTATTCCTTTGTATGTGCGTGATAATACAAAAACATTTATGTTAACTCGTATGCTTATGGAAGATGGTGTGTTTGTCAATCCAGTAGTCTCTCCAGCAGTTGCGTCTGAAGATAGCTTAATTCGTCTATCTCTTATGGCTACTCATACCTTCGCTCAAATAGATGAGGCGGTAGATAAGATTACAAAGAATGCAAAATTATTAGGCATTCTATAAAAATATGATTTAGTTACATATAAAAAAGAGAGGCAAACTTAATAATGAAGTTTGCCTCTCTTTTTGGTGTTAACGGTGTGTATTTAAAAACGCATACCGTAGGTAAGTAGAATTTGATTGTGTTTGTTTATTACTTCTACGGGCGATCCAAAACCCGTTACGTAAGTTGGGTTATACGCATAATAGTCTTGTGTTTTTGTTTGCAACACATACGCTATATCCAAATAACTTCGGCTAAAGCGGTATCCAGCTCCAGCTGTAATGTAGTTGGTGTTTTTATCGTTGTAGAAATCAAAATCAGTTCTTGTAGTGTTTGTTGCATATGTTCTGTATGCATCACCTTCTATCGCAGGTGTTGTTAAGGCATAACCTACACGTAATGCTACATTCTCAATCGGGCGAACCTCTGCTCCTATACGTACCGTGTGTGTAGCTTTTAGGTTGTCTTGTATTTTAGTATTTTGCTCTTGCATTTCTGAGTTAATGATGTCTTTGTTTTTCATCTTCATTGTTGAGTAGTCTGCATACTCATAGTCAATGCCTACAAAACCATACTTGTTTAGTATAAAACCTACGTTAGCTAATGCTTTTATGGGCGTGTTTAAGTAATAAGAACCATAACCCAAAGGAGTAGAACCATTCTCAGATTTACTTATTGTAACAGCACGAGAGTTTACAAAACCTTCATTTGAATCTTTGATATAGTACCATGATGGAGAGTGAAATGCTCCACCGATACGCAACCATTGTGTGGGGCGAGCAATAGCACCTACTTTAATGCTAAAACCAGATCCTTCTGCATTGTAGTTGCTTCTGTAAGTAAATGTACTATTATCAGCTAGTTCTTCTTTAAAAATAGAAGTCATTTGGTAATCAAGGTTCAGTAATACAAAACTAACACCGAGCTGTACAGCATTGCTTATATTTGTACCCAAACTAAAGGCGTATTCGTTGACAGCTCCTCTTTCTGCTTGCGTATAGGTGTTTGTTACGTTTCCATCTAATGAGCGTTGTGCTAAATAGCTTCTGTACGATTCATATTCGTTAGGAATGACGTTGTTACCTCCATCTTCTTTGTTTACAATCATCCAGGCATCCCATCCAAGCACAGAACCCCATGCTACGTTTTCGTTGCTATATACATTAGATTCTTCAAAAACGGTAGCGTCGTAATTTGATGCATCTCCAGATCCTTGCGTAAAATCAGCGATAAAGTCACCAAGAGATAATTCACTCTCTGTAGAATAATAGATGTTTCTATCAAACGATTTAGCCCTATTGTAAGCAAAACCCCAGTTGAAACTTACTAAACCTTTATTTGCGTCAGTTAAATAGGAATTGATATAGGATACATTGTTGAGATTAAAAGTAAATCGGTCTTTTACGTTTCCCAATGCAGATGAATTTTTCCAGTTAAAATTACCTGTAAAAGTCAGTTCAGAACTGCGGTAGGTTGCTATACCAGCAGGATTGTAAAAGAGGGTAGAGGCATCTCCGCCAATTGCTCCCATAGCTCCTGCTACTGACATGTAGCGGGCTGTGCCGTTTATATCTGTATTTGCAACATTCAATGCGTCGTATTCAGATTGAAATTGAGCACTGGCACTCCCCAATAATCCGATAAGGCACAAACTTGTGATAAGTATTTTTTTCATTGCTCCTATTTTTAATGTTTTTTGTAAAGCACTTATAGTGTATAATTGTTTTCTTAACGATTATTAAACGAACGCCCTCCGCTACTGCGATTGTTTGTATTACTTGGTGTGCTATCGCTGCTGCGTGAACTGCGTGTGCCACCATCACTGCTAGTAGAAGGTGTGCTACTGCTATTAAAGCTTCTGCCACTGTTGCTTTCTTTTACCACAGGGGTCAAAGTTCTTTCGGTTGATGTATTTGTTGTAGAACGTGTGCTTCTGTTTGTGTCGTACGTATTATTTGTTTGTGATGATCCATTATAAGAACGTCCTCTTGTATCATACGTACCTGTGTTGCGGGTATTCGTAGAGCGATTAATGTCTGTATTTGGCGATACAGATCGTGTTGAACGTTGTCCTGAATTTGTTGTACTATAAACCGATGCACGTCCTCTTCCATCATTTGTATAGTTGGGAGTGCGTCTGTTATTCTTGTACCCATTCGAGCGTGTTGTATAAATTGGACGATGATAATAATTTGAGTGATAATAATATGGATTATACCCATAGTAGTATGGGTTGCCATAATAGCCATACGAATAAGCGGGAGAATAATAACCGTGGTAGTATGGACTCGGATAATTGGTGTAAAATGGATAATAAGAGCTGTAAAAGGAAGTGTTCCAACCATAGTAAGAATCCCAAGAATTCCATCTGCTAGATGGATAATAACGTGAGGAGTAATTATATCCCCATGGATTCCAAGAGCGTGATACGTGTAGATTTACAGTAGATTCTGGTTCTGACTCTGTGTTGTTGTACACATAAACATTTTCAGGATTGTTAATGGTAACAGCTTCAGGATTGTGAAAACGTGTAATACGGTTTGTGTATTCATACTCTCCTTGAGCCGTGTTTTGAGATGTGGATGTTACCTGTTGATTACTAGAAGGAATTTGTCTATTGTATTCATCTACATCACGCACATTGTTGTTGTAAATAACTACCGTTTCCTTTTGAGGTGTAGTTTTTATTTCAGTTGTGTTTTCTTCTTTGGGGTTATAATAGATGTCATCGAAATATTGTGCCATCAACGACCCAGATAAGCTCAGTAGAAAGCTGCTAATAAGTAAAATTTTCTTTTTCATGGCATCTAAATTTAAGGAAAATTGTTGTACATTTGTTGTTTTATATTTCTGAGAAAATATTCGCTTGTACTAGTTTGTTTCTATGATACAAATGTACACATTCATTTGTTAACAAAAAACTAATAAAATATAGTTTTTATTATTAAAATTTAATTTATGATAAATTACCTGCGATTTGCTATTAAGATAAGTCCCTTTGATGACTATTTATCCGATATTTTAGCCTACGAGTTGGGAAAAATAGCCTTTGAAAGCTTTGATTTGCAAGGGGAAGAGCTTTCTGCTTTTGTGCAGGAGCCATTGTTCGATGTGGCAAGTTTTGCTGCAGTAACGGACAGTTTTAAAGAAACGTATCATGTCGATTTAGCAATCGAACAAGAAATTATCGTGCAAAAAAACTGGAACGAAGAGTGGGAAAAGCATTATTTTAATCCTATTTTAATAGGTAATGAGTGTTTGATTCGCTCTTCTTTTCATACTGATTTGCCTACTGCTACGTATGAAATACAGATAGACCCTAAAATGTCTTTTGGTACAGGTCATCACGAAACCACGAGTATGATGGTAGAGTGGGTGTTAGAAGAGCCGATGCAAGGAAAATCGGTGTTGGATATGGGCTGTGGTACTGCGGTGTTGGCGATATTGGCATCCATGCGTGGAGCAATTAAAGTGTGGGCTGTAGATATTGATGAGTGGTGTTTTGCCAATGCGCAAGAAAATATTGCCCTGAATAATGTGAACGATATCAAGATTTTGCAAGGTGGCTCAGAGGTAATTGAAAATGAACATTTTGATACCATCATTGCGAATATTAATCTCAATATTTTGCTCGAAAATATGCCTTATTATGTCAAAGCGTTGAATAATAATGGAGTGCTCGTGATGAGTGGTTTTTATTTATCTGACCTTCCGGCTCTCAATAACATGGCTACTCAACTCGGTTTGAGCCAAATTGCATACAAAGAAAAAAACAATTGGGTGTCTGTAAAATATTGTTTATGAGCAAAATAGTATGTTGCGTGGAGTAATTAATGCAGTGTAGTAGAAAAAAGTGGCAGATTTTTTTTTGAAATTCCTAAAAAGTATTACCTTTGCACCACCAAAATTATGGCGGGATAGCTCAGTTGGTTAGAGCGTCGGATTCATAACCCGGAGGTCACGAGTTCAACTCTCGTTCCCGCTACAAAAGCTTTGCAATTTGCAAGGCTTTTTTTATCCTTTTGATTTGAGTACTCGATCCATTATGCGCGTATCTTCTTTGAGTTTGAGCGTTTCGCGTTTATCATACTCCTTCTTCCCTTTTGCTATCGCAATTTCGAGTTTAGCTAAACCTCTTTCGTTAATAAAAAGTACCGTAGGAACAATGGTACATCCTTTATCTTTTGTATTCCGCTCTAGTTTGCGTAATTCTTTGGATTGAAGCAATAATTTACGGTCTCTGCGTGGGTCGTGATTGTTGTACGAGCCATAAAAATAGGAAGAGATAGAAAGATTCTTCACCCACAGTTCGCCATTTACAAAGAAACAAAACGAATCTGTTAAGTTAGCCTTTCCGTCACGCAAAGCTTTTATTTCTGTGCCAACAAGGACTATTCCTGCTACGTATCGGTCGGATAGTTCATAGTCAAACGATGCTCGTTTGTTTTTGATACGAATAGTGGATTGTTTTGTATTCATAGTATAAATCTTATTGTAATCCAGGCATTAAATATTTAATCAATGCCCCCATCAATAGAGGGGATAGAATAATGCTAAATGAGCTAAATAAAGCAAATCCTGCTCGTTTCTTCTCGTCTATTTTCAAAAAGTATAGGCTACCTTCCCACACAATATAAATGGTATAGAGTGAAAAGATTTGCAAAAAGAAGATGCTGTCGGTTACGTGGCTGAAAAAATTGATAATAAATAGCACTGTGGAGCTGAAAATCACAAATTTCATGGTTGTTCCAAAGGGTAATTTTTCGCCACATACTTTTTCATAATAGACTCCTATCAAAAAGCTCGCGGTGTATAAACCTACAAACGAAGAGATGAACAAAAAAGACGCTTCTTTTAATGCAAATTGAAATCCTGTGCCGTCAGGATGATTCAGTAGAGCAAAAATAAAAGCTGTAAGAGCTCCTAAGCCCATCAATGGGTAAGCAAAGGCATTTAGTGCGTGTTCGTCAGCTGTATTTTTAGTTAGAATATATTCCCAACCTTTCGACGGTTTGCTTATAAATAGTGCAATTAATTTTATGAGTTCTTTGTACATAATGTCGCTGTTTTCTTCTTTAATGGGACACAAAAATACTATTTTTTTTACGATATATTCAAATATGAAAGCTTTTTGTTTTTTTCTTTTATAAAAGGTGTTTTTCTTCTTTATTTTTCGATATTAATTTCTTAACTTTGTCAGTCTTAACAGAAAATACGTGTAAATGATTGAGTTATATGTTTTTGGCATAAGTATAGGCGTTTCTAAAACTGAAACCCATACGCTTATGTTGAAAGAAATAACTGGAAGCAAGTATTTGATGGTAGAAATTGGACATAGTGAGGCTCAATCTATTGCTCTTCAACTAGAAAGTCTTGTTTCTCCTCGACCATTAACGCATGATGTTATATTGTCGTTGACACGTGCTTTTGAGATTGATATTGAACGTGTTGTGATAAATAAGATACTCGAAAAAGTGTTTTTCTCGGAATTAGTTTGTCGTGCTGGCAATAGAATTTTGTCTATTGATTGTAGAACATCCGATGCAGTGGCTATATCGCTACGCAGCGGCTGTCCTATTTATATTGAAGAACATGTGCTCGAAGAGGCTATGGAGCAACGATTGGCTACGCAAACCAAGCAATTGTCTGACATGACAGAAGAGGAGCTAACGGCAAAAATGCAAGCAGCTGCGAACCGTGAAGAATATAAGCAAGCAATGAAATACAAGCAAGAATTGATGAAACGAAATAATAACACTAACACTCAAAATTGAAAAGAATACAATGCATAATTTAAAGATTAGACTCATTGTTATGAATTTCCTGCAGTTTTTTGTGTGGGGTTCGTGGTTGATTACAATTGGTATTTTTTGGTTTCAAACGAAACAGTGGGATGGAGCACAGTTCGGTGCCGTATTTTCTACCTTGGGTATAGCCTCACTTATTATGCCAACTCTTATGGGTATTGTGGCGGATAGATGGATGAATGCTGAACGCTTGTATGGAATTCTTCATTTATTAAGCGGAATATCTATTTTTTCTTTAGCATTTGTAAGCTCGCCAACTATGTTTTTCTGGATAATGCTTGTAGCCATGTTGTTTTACATGCCAACTATTGCCTTAACTAATTCGATTGCTTATAATGCCTTGAAAAATGAAAACCTAGATGTGGAAAAATCATTTCCGCCTATTCGTATTTGGGGAACTATCGGTTTTATTATTGCTATGTGGGTAGTTAATCTGTCTGGTAATAAAGCATCTGAGGTGCAGTTTTATATTTCGGGTATCGTGTCTGTATTTTTAGCCGTATATTCATTTACATTGCCTGCTTGTCCGCCTCCAGCGAAAAATGAAAAACCAACATCATTAATACAATCTCTGGGTTTGGACGCATTTAAGCTTTTTGCAAACAAACAAATGGCTATCTTCTTTATTTTCTCGATGTTTTTGGGTGCAGCTTTGCAGCTAACAAATATGTATGGTGACACTTTTTTAGATGATTTTAAAAATATCCCCCAATATGCAGACTCGTTTGTAGTGAAATATTCCACCATCATTATGTCCATTTCTCAAGTATCTGAAACATTGTTTATATTAGCAATACCATTTTTCTTAAAACGTTATGGAATTAAAAGTGTAATGTTGATGAGTATGTTTGCTTGGGTTCTTCGTTTTGCCTTGTTTGGATTTGGGAACCCAGAGGGTGGTCTGTGGATGATAATTCTGTCGATGATAGTATATGG
>JAGNUZ010000077.1 GCA_017986765.1 Paludibacteraceae bacterium
TAAGGTGTATATTTTTTTGTCTATCAGCAAGCCATTGTCAAACTCTATTTTTATTTGCTTGGAGCGATATACAAAAGGTACAATGAATACAGAGAGACTGTATAACCATGATTTACCTTTAAAAATAGTACCTAAAAAAGTGGTAACTTGTGCTACTTTAGCATCAAAACCTTCGCCGAGGGCATTGATAAAAAAGCGATTTTGAAGCAATCCATCGTAGCATATAGAAGAGACTTTTCCGATATCTACACGGGTAGTTTTTTCTTGCTGTATCATTTTCAGCACCGAAGGTATATCAGACGAAATATGCCAATACCTCGCCCAATCATTCCCTGTTCCAATAGGTATAAGACCTACGATAAGTCGTTCATTAGTAGGCACTGATGAACTAAAGATACCATGAATTACTTCACTGATGGTGCCATCGCCACCAATAATTAGAAACTTTTGGTAGCCTGCGTGTCTGCACTTTTTGGCTAACTGCACAGCATGAAAAGCTCCTTCGGTGAAGATTGGCGTACATGCTACCTTATTTTCATGTAGAACAACTGCTAGCTCTTGCCAATAGAGAAAGGCTTTTTTACCTCCTGCATGAGGATTGATAATGACCGCCCACTGCAAATTTCCAGCTTGCTCCATCGTTTCTACAACTAAATAGTACGCACTTTTGCCATTAAGTAGGCATCAAAAATAACCATAGCTGCCATAGCTTCTACAATGGGTACTGCACGGGGTAATACACACGAATCATGGCGTCCACGTATTTTTTGAACTTGTAGCTTCAAATCGCGTGTCAATACCTCTTGCTCTTGCAAAATAGTAGCGACAGGTTTAAAAGCCACATTAAAATAAATATCTTCTCCGTTGGAAATACCACCCTGAATACCGCCCGAATTGTTCGTTTTGGTTTTCACTAGACCATTCTCAACAGAAAAAGAATCGTTTACTTTGGAGCCGTTGCTAGATACACCAGCAAAACCCATACCGTATTCAAAGCCTTTAACTGCATTGATAGACAACATTGCACTACCTAATAAGGCGTGTAATTTACCAAATACAGGTTCCCCTAATCCAACAGGAACACCTTTTACCACACAAGTAATAACACCACCGATGGTATCACCTTGTTTCTTTGTTTCAGCTATGAGTTCAATCATCTTTTCAGCCGCTTGCGGATCGGGACAACGAACAACATTATCCTCTATGGTCGATAAATCGTATGCAGCATATGGCTTATCTAATTTAATATCGCCCACTTGAGCTGTATATGCCTTTATGTCAATGCCAGTCATCACTTGCTTTAGAGCAAGCTTGGCAATAGCACCTGCTACGATACGGCTTACCGTTTCGCGTGCAGACGAGCGTCCGCCACCTCTATAATCACGGTTGATGTATTTTTCTTGATACACATAATCAGCATGCGAAGGACGAAAAATATCTTTTAGATGATCGTAATCTTCAGAGCGTTGATTTTTATTATTTACTACAAACCCAATCGGTGTTCCAGTAGTTTTTCCTTCAAAAACGCCCGACAAGAAATCTACCTTATCTGGCTCGTTGCGAGCTGTCGTTAAGCGAGACTGCCCAGGACGACGCCTATCCATTTCTTCTTGGATAAAATCCTCATCAATAATAACACCAGCAGGGCAACCATCAATTACCCCACCCAATGCTACACCATGTGATTCTCCAAAAGAAGATAGTGAAAAAATTTTTCCAAATGAATTTATCATATTTTCTTTTTTTATTTCAAAAAACAGAGAAATTGCTTAGTTACAACCGCAACCTGAACCGCAGCCACACTCGTCATCAGAATCATCTGATCCGCAACCACCGTCGCCACAACCGCCTGATCCACAGCCACCACCTGATCCACAACCGCATCCTGAAGAGTTTAACGAGCTAATTTCTTGTTCAGTAGCTTCGCGCATTTCGAGCACTTTACCTACAAAATGCAAATCTTCGCCAGCCAAAGGGTGGTTGATATCTACCGTAACGGTATCTTCGCCCACAGAGACAATAGAAGCACTAATTTGATTGCCATCTGAGTCAACCAATGGCACCATATTTCCTTCAAAAATCATTTCTTCGTCAATGGCACCATCTACTTCAAATATGTTTTTTGGTAAATCGAGGACTTTTTCATCTTCGTATTCGCCATAAGCATCTTGTACAGGAATAACAAAATCAAAAGTATCGCCTACTTTTAAATTAATAACTGCTGCTTCAAATTTATCCAACATCATACCCAAACCAGTTAAAAAGGTTAAAGGTTGTTCTGCTGTAGCTTGTTCCATCAATTCTTGTTCATTTTCTTCGCCTACAAACAAATCGTATGATAAGGCTACAAAGTTTTTTTTCTCGTTCATTTTATTATCTTTTTTAATTAATACATTGGTTATTAGTACCATACTTGATTATCGTACGGATTACTTTGTTTTTCATATTTTATGTCTCGCAATAAACTGGATTTAATACCAATCATAAAATTATACGATTTGTATAATCCCACAGGCACAAAACTTGCCGACATTGACCAACAGTGCAAATCGCGCGAAACACTGCAATTTACATAACTCCATTCGTTGGTGTTTACATTGTAATACGATGAGGCTGTAAAACGCCAATTTTCGGTAAACTGTACATTTCCGCTTACGCTTACATCGTGTGACAAATCCCTATCATATTCCATAATAGCCGTATTGAAATTCGCATAGGCATACCGCATGGAATAGTTAACAGACAAAGACCAAGGCATGGAGAATTTTTCATATCCATTAGCATCTTCTTTTTGTTTTGTATCTTTTTTGTCTATTGGATTTAAATCCATTATTTCTTGTTCTAATACCGAAACCTCTGTTTCGCCAAGCGTAGCAGCATCATTTTCTTGGTTTTTAGTGGGTGTTTTTCGTTTAAAAGTAGCGTTATTAAACGTATATCCAAAGGATGTACCCGTACTCATCAAGCGACCTATAACGCCATTTTTTTCTAATTGGGTAACATTTACCCGCGTAGGTTGACCGAATCCATTGAGTTGATATGTATATGGGTCGAATAATAAATTTAAGTTTAAAGTATATTGTTTATGCAATTTCAATCTCAAGCTTACGTTTGGATTTGACCAATTTAACGAGTCGGCTATCATATTATAGCTCGAAGATACGCTCAAATTGTCTATTAAGCTCACTTTAGTAAATTCTTTTTGCTTATCTTTTTTATTTTTAACCTTCATTTCCAAGTTGTTCGATACGCTAAAACCTATTGTACCAGCTTCTCCACGACTAGGTGTACCATATAATTGACCACTATATTTATCATAGAATACTTCTGAAAACGAACCATCAAGTAATGGGCGCTCGTAGTTACCCCAATATCCCCAAGAAAGTTCACCATAATCGGGTTTATAGGAGATGCTAATTGATGGTGTAATTACGTGTCGAATCATTTGTATGCGATCGCCAAAAATACGCTCCATCGGTTTGTAAAATCCATATAATTTTGTTTGCAAACTAACCGAAGCACTGTAATCGAACACATTGTAGAAACCATTGGTAGTATCGGATACAGCAGAACCTGTAAGCGCATCGCCTTGCCATTGTTGATCTACTTGACTAAAATACCAACGCAATTTAGAACTAAACGAAGGTGTAACTGTAAAATAATCAAGAACTGTAAAGGAGGCTGAAATAGGTAACGAGTGCTCTACCCCATTTTTCCAATCTTTGGTAAAGGAGGATGTTAGCAATTCATTTTCTTTCGTTGTAATGCTATTTGAAAAACGCCCAGAATAAGTCATATTAATTTTTTCAAACCATTTAGCCGAACCTACAGCTTCGTTTCTTTTAAAAGGATAAATACGGCTCATGCTTACATTAAAATTAGGCAAGGATAAGCTAATAATAGAATCGCGCGTACGCTGATTGAGGTACACACTACTAGATATTGAAAAGGGACTTTCTGGAAAACGGTGGGTATAGGTTACTGTAGAGCTACGGGTATTTTGCGACAATAGATTTGCGTTGTAATAACTATTAATATTATTGCGTTCATAAGACGATGTGGAAAAATTAACACTCGCCGAAAGGCTTGAAAATGGATTTGCCTTAGCATCTTGCGAGTGCGACCACATAACACGGAAATCGTTGCTTTTGGAATAATCGGGCATATCTCTTTCTCCGAGGATATTTTCCATGATACTCATATTGAAATTGCCTCTAAATTTGTATCGCAACACATAACTTGATGCCGCATTTACCGACCACGTACCTTTCGTATATAAATCGGTGGTAAGTGCCAAATCAAGATAATCGTTGACAGCAAAATAATAGCCTCCATTGCGGGCATAAAATCCACGCCTAAATTCATCGCCAAATGTAGGGAAAAGAATGCCTGAAGAATACATCTTGGGTACTGGAAAAAAACCAAAAGGAATTATCAAGGGCAAAGGAACATCTTCTATTACCAAATAAGCAGGGCCTGTTACAATGTAATCTCCTTGTTTCATTTTCGCTTTGGTAAGCGAAAGGTAAAAGTGTGGATGTTCGTGGTTGTTGCAAGTAGTATATTTACCATGCTCCAAACAAAATATATTTTCTGATGTTTTCTTCGTAACGCCACTCGTTACAAAGCCTTCGCCTTGCTCAGTAACAGTACCGTAAATAAGCCCTTTTTTGCTATCAAAATTGTACAACAATGATTTTGATTCATACGTTTCTGTTCCTTCCTTAAACACAGGAGTTCCAACTACAGCACCCAAAGTATCTGCTACACCCACGGCGTACACCAAACTACTATCAAGATTTAAGCGTATGTGGGCCGCTTTAAGCTCTATATCCTCATAAGCAACCGTGGCATTTCCATATAAATACACCATGCCATTTTCATAAATGAGAATAGAATCGGTTGCATTGTAGTTAATAGGGCTTTCGATACTTGTACTGGATGGAGAATTGACAGAGAATGTGTCAATAGAAACTGTATTCGATGCCTCGTTTTGAGCATATACTAAACCATTCGGTAAAGCAACGAAAAGCAGGAAAAGAAGTATGGATAAATATGTCTTCAAAGGATGCACTATAAAATAAATCAACTCCATTTACAAAATACCTGCAAATTTATACATTTTATACTTACCGATAAGGTATAATAATGAATTTTAATCTTTTTTTAGGACATATTTAGGATAAAAAGCAGGCTGTTTCGGCAAAAAACAACTATTTTTGCAGTGCATTGAATATATTTATCAAATACACAGAGAAATTGATACCCTCAAGAATTATGATTAGACACAAAAAATTAGTAGCGAGTATAGCTCTTTTTGCCATATGCATGTCATCGTTTGCATTTACGGTGGTACTAGACGCTGGGCACGGTGGTCAAGATGCAGGAGCTGTTGGTGCTTTTTCAAAAGAAAAAAATATCAATTTAACCTACGTATTAGCTTTGGGTGAAAAGATTACAGCTAATCATAAAGACGTAAAGGTTATTTACACGCGTACTACCGATGTGTTTATCCCGTTGAATGAGCGAGCTCAAATTGCAAACAAAGCCAATGTAGATTTATTTATTTCTATCCATACCAATGCGGCTAAAAGTAGAAGTGCCAATGGTACAGAAACGTTTACGCTAGGACATGCCAGAAGCAAGGAAAATATGGAATTAGCCATGCTAGAGAACTCCGTAATTCTACTAGAAGAGGATTATAAAAATACCTACGAAGGATTTGACCCCAATTCAACCGACTCGTATATTATGTTTCAATTTATGCAAGATCAATATAGGGAACACAGCATCAAATTAGCAGATTTAATACAACAAAATTTAACAAAAAACACAACTCTTACTGATAGAGGCGTACGTCAGGCTGGATTTCTATTGTTACGTGCTACAACCATGCCCTCTATTCTTGTAGAGTTAGGATTTATTTCGAATAGAGAAGAAGAAAAATACTTAAATAGAAAAGAAAACCAAAACAAAATAATAGATGCTTTATATGATTCTTTTACGCATTATAAAAAACAACTAGAAATAAAGAATGGCGGTCAGGCATTCGAGCGATCACAAAATACCACTATCCATACGACTACAACGCAACCGACTACAACTCCTCAACCACAAGCTACGAGCACTGCAACTGCAACTCCGCTAGGAGACATCGTATTTAAAGTACAATTTTTGGTTTCTAAAACTAAATATAAATCAGGAAATGCCATCTTTAAAGGTGTACGGGATGTGGATAATATGTATGAAAACGGTTATTATAAATACACCACAGGTGCTACATCAAGTGTAGATGCTGCCAATAATTTGAAAGCTGAAGTTGCAAGAAAATTTCCCGATGCTTTTTTAATTGCATATAAAAAAGGGAAGAAAATAAACATTCACACAGCTATAAAAGAAGCTACCGAAATTAATAAATAAATTGAAAGAATGAAAAAAATATTTACCCGCGAAGCAAAAATTGGGTTATTAGTTATCGTTGCCATTGGCTTACTCTATTTTGGTATCAACTACCTCAAAGGTATTAACATCTTTAAACCAACTAAATACTACTACGTACAGTACGATAAAATTGATGGTGTAGTTAAAACCAGTCCCGTATTTATTAATGGATTTAAAGTAGGACTCGTAAGCAATATTGAGTTTGATTATACAAAAAATGCACCTATTGTGCTTGAAATATCTGTTGATAAAGACCTTATTGTGCCACAAGGCTCGTATGCAGAGCTATACGAAACAGGACTGCTTGGCGACAAAGCCATCCAACTGGTATTATCTAGCAATACTGATATACACCAAATTGGAGATACTTTACCAGGCACTACCTCTGCTGGACTAATGGGAGCCATCGTAGAGTCTTTGTTGCCTCCTATCGAAAAAATACTACCGCAAATAGATTCTACACTATTAGCTCTTCGCAAAGTGATTGAAAGCGGAGAAGT
>JAGNUZ010000078.1 GCA_017986765.1 Paludibacteraceae bacterium
ATTAGATGCCCCCGACGCGCTTTTATGGTGCATTTGGAGCATACAGCAATACGGGATGAGTATTTCCCTGCAAGCGATGGTAGAGAAATACGGCGATTTAATTTTATCTATTGTGCAGTTTATTCGAAAACAGCAGCACCCTTTGCTATTGGTACATCCCAATGGATTGTTGCACGTAAGTGGCGAAGAAAATCCTGCTACGTGGATGAATGCCACAGAAGACAACCTGCCTATCACACCCCGTACAGGATTTATAGTCGAACTCAATTCCTTGTGGTACAACGCACTGAAATGTGCCTCTGAGGTATATAAAGAAAAAGGCGATGGGCAAAATGCCAATATCCTACATTATCAAGCCGAAATGCTAGGAGGCGAATTTGTAAATACCTTTTGGAACGGAATGTATTTATATGATTTTGTGGATGGACAAAAGAACAACCAAGAAGTACGCCCCAATATGATTTTCGCAGCCTCTCTGCCTTACTCTCCGTTGAATAAGGTACAACAAAAGGCTGTTTTGGATATTTGTACAAAAGAATTGCTTACGCCCAAGGGCTTGCGCTCGTTAAGTCCTAAAAGTGGCTCATACCGTCCCAATTACATCGGAGGCATGCTAGAGCGAAACAGAAATTACCACAATGGACCCGTTTGGGCATGGACACTCGGAGCATACGCCGAAACGTATTTCCGCATACACAAGAAAAGTGGTGTATCATTTATCGAACGTATTGTAGTCGGCCTAGAGGCTGAAATGAAAAAGTTGTGCATTGGCACCTTATCAGAATTGTACGACGGAAATCCCCCCTACAAAGGACACGGAGGTATGTCGTTTGCTATGAACGTAGCCGAAATAATACGGGTATTGAAACTGTTAGAAACCATGCAAAAAGACAAAATACAATGAGAGCGCTGATGTTCGGTTGGGAATTTCCGCCTCAAATCTTAGGTGGACTTGGTACTGCTAGCTATGGCTTAACCAAAGGCATGGCGTTGCAATCTGACATGGAAATTACCTTCGTATTACCCAAACCTAATGGCGACGAAGACCAGAGTTTTTTGCGTATTATTGGTGCTAACCAAGTGCCTGTGGTGTACAAAGAATACTCGGAGGAATATATGGCGGAACGGTTGGGTGATAAAGCTAACGAGTATCTGAAATTTAGAGAGAATATACGCTACGATTTTTCTCGTATTGGCACAAACGATTTAGGTTGTATTCATTTTTCGGGAAAATACCCTGAGAATTTGGTAGAAGAAATTGGCAACTACGAAGCAGTAGCAGGCATTTTGGCACATAGCGAAACATTTGATATTATACATTCGCACGATTGGCTGACTTACCCTGCAGGCAAATTTGCCAAACAAATATCGGGCAAACCTTTGGTAATTCACGTACATGCAACGGACTTTGACAGAAGTCGTGGCAACGTAAACCCAACCGTATATAACATTGAAAAAAGTGGTATGGATGCGGCTGACCATATTATCACGGTAAGTCATTTGACTCGCCAAATAGTGATTGAAAAATACCACCAAAATCCAAATAAAGTGACCACTGTACATAATGCTGTAGAACCTATAGATGCTGCTCATGTTTTTGCGAAAACGCCAAGAAAAGAAAAGTTAGTTACCTTTTTAGGTCGCATTACCATGCAGAAAGGACCAGAATATTTTCTCGAAGCCGCACATAGAGTGCTCGAAAAAACAAAAGATGTGCGTTTTGTAATGGCGGGAAGTGGCGACATGATGAATGCCATGATACACTTAGCTGCGAAACGAGGCATCGCCGATAAATTTCATTTCACAGGTTTTCTCAAAGGCAATCAGGTACATCAATTATTGGCAGATAGCGATGTGTATATTATGCCCTCTGTATCGGAACCTTTTGGCATATCGCCCTTAGAGGCAATGCAGGTAGGCACTCCAAGTATCATTTCCAAACAATCAGGTTGCGCCGAAGTGGTAGAGCATGCCATCAAAATTGATTATTGGGATATCGAAGCCATGTCTGATGCCATTTATGCCATTGTACATTATCCCTCGATGTACACAAGCTTGCGAGAAGAAGGAAAAGCCGAAGTAGATACCATTACATGGGAAAAAGCAGGCTTAAAAGTGAGGTTTATTTACGATCAAGTGTTCGCACAACAGAATTAAAAATACGCAAAGGATATGAAAAACATCTGTTTCTATTTTCAACTGCACCAACCTTATGGATTAAAACGCTATCGTTTTTTTGAGATTGGCAATGATCATTATTATTATGATGATTTTCAGACAGAAGAAAACATACGCTCGTTGGCAGAAAAAACCTATATTCCTGCTAATCAAACTCTGTTGGAGTGCATTCATCATTCAAACAAACAATTTAAATGTGCCTTCTCCATTTCAGGAAGTACGTTGGAGCAACTAGAGCAATATGCACCCGAAGTTATCGACAGTTTTCGTGAGTTAGCCGACACAGGTTGTGTGGAATTTTTGGTAGAACCATACGCCCATTCTTTGGCATCTATCTACAACGATGTAGAATTTGAGCGTCAAGTAAATTTACAAGCAAAAAAAATTGAAGAGTTATTTGGCTATAAACCCACAGCTTTGCGTAATTCAGCCCTTATTTATTCCGATGAAATCGGCGAAAAGGCATGGAAAATGGGTTATAAAACGATGCTGATAGAAGGTGGAAGACATGTATTAGGCTGGAAAAGTCCTCATTACGTGTATCACCATGCCGAACAAAAGAACCTGAACATATTAATCCGAGATTATAAACTCAGTGACGATATTTCGTTCCGATTTTCTGATAAAAGTTGGACAGACTATCCCCTTACCGCAGATAAATACATGCAATGGATAGCGAGTTTTCCTGAAGAAGAACAAATCATTAACATTTGGCTTGGTTACGAAGCTTTTGGGAGCTTGCAAGATGCCTCAACAGGCATATTCGATTTCTTGAAAGCCCTACCTTATCAGGCAATGGTGAATGGTATAGAATTTACCACACCATCGCAAGCGGTACATAAACTGGCAGCACAAGAAGCTGTGCATATTCCGAACCCCATAGCGTGGGCAAGCGAAGAAAAAGATTTGAGTATCTGGACAGGAAATGCCTTGCAGCAAGAAGCTTTGAGCAAACTGTATGCCGTAACAGAGCGGGTACGTTTGTGCAAACAAAATGCCCTAAAACGTGATTGGCTACACATACAATCTTCCGACTATTTTCGCTATATGAGTTACAAAAGCACCTACGATTCTCCGTACGAATCGCCCTACGAAGCTTTTGTCAATTACATGAATATACTGTCGGATTTCCTATTGCGTGTAGAGGCGGAATATCCGAGTTCTATCGACAACGAAGAACTAAATGCTTTGTTGAAAACCATTACCGAGCAAGAAAATGAGCTAAGCGATTTGCACAAGCAAATACACGTTTTACAAACAAAAAAGAAATAATAGATGCCCAATAAGCAAAAAATAGAAGAACTATGTTGACACCACAAGATGAAAAACAATTAGCTGAAAAAGGCATCAGCAAACAAAAGTTTGAGCAGCAACTCCAATATTTTGCCACAGGCTTTCCCTTTGCTGAGCTACTAGAAGCCGCGACTATTAACAATGGCATTGTTGCACTAAAGACCGATGAAATCGATCAATACGTGGCATATTACGAGCAACGATTATCCGATATTTCGCCGCTAAAATTTGTGCCCGCTTCGGGAGCTGCATCACGCATGTTCAAACGCCTATCTGAATCTTTGAGCGATAATGTAAACAATGCACACTACCTACAAACGAACTATCCAGACGTAGCGGCTTTTATACACCATTTGCCCAAGTTTGCCTTTTACCAAGAGCTGGCAGGATGCATTCAAACAAACGGAGAAGACATTGAAACCCTTTTGAAAAAAGAAGATTACAAAAAGATTATTCAATACCTGCTTACGCCAAAAGGCTTGAATTATGGCAACTTACCCAAAGCCTTGCTTACATTCCACCGTTATGGAGCAGAAACACGCAGTGCCTTAGAAGAACATCTGGTAGAAGGTGCTGCCTATGCCAAAAATGCCAAAAGCCAAGTAAGCCTGCATTTTACCATATCCCCAGAGCACAAAACGGCTTTTATGGAAAAAGTGGCACAGATTAAACCGCTGTACGAGAAAAAGTTCGAGGTGGAATTTATACTCTCTTTTTCAGAACAAAAATCCTCTACCGATACTATTTCTGTCAATGAGCAGAACGAAATTATGCGTAATGCTGATGGTGGTATGCTGTTTCGACCAGGCGGACACGGTGCGTTAATTGAAAACCTAACCGACTGCGATGCCGATGTTATTTTTATCAAAAACATTGATAATGTAGCAATTGATGCTTTGAAAAAACCAACCTATACCTACAAAAAAGCTTTAGCGGGATATTTACTTTCGTTGCAAGCAGCTACTTTCAATATGCTCAAAACCTTGTCGGGAGCAAATATTACTGCGGTACAATTAACTCAGATTGAAACGTATGCAAAAAATATATTGTGTATCCATAAACCTCTTACATACACGGATTTTTCGCAAGAAGAAAAAATTGCTTTTTGGCAAAAAAACCTGAATCGCCCAATACGTGTGTGCGGCATGGTGAAAAACGAAGGCGAACCTGGCGGAGGTCCTTTTTGGGTGAAAAATGCACAAGGAGAAGAAACCTTGCAGGTAGTAGAATCGTCGCAAATAGACTATAAAAACAAACGCCAAGAGCATATTGCCATCAAAGCGAGCCATTTTAACCCAGTGGATTTGGTATGTGCTACGAAAGATGTACACGGCAACTTGTTTCATTTACCCGATTTTGTCGATTCGCTTACAGGCTTCATTTCTTCTAAATCTAAAAACGGAGAAACACTCAAAGCACAAGAGCTCCCAGGGTTGTGGAATGGATCGATGGCAGATTGGATAAGTATCTTTGTAGAAGTTCCCATTAGCACCTTCAACCCAGTAAAAATGGTAAATGATTTGCTCCGCAAAGAACACCAAGCCTAAAAATAGAGAAAGTCCCGCTGAGGGACTTTTTTTTATATAGACTTTACAGCTTAAAAACATTTCTATTAAGGACAAAATAACTACCTTTGTAGCTTAATTACGAAATTTTATCATCTACAGCACATGGAAGCAATCAAAAGAACAAAAATTGTACACGCTCTGCAACAAACATCTTACGGAGAACCAATAAATATTAAAGGGTGGGTACGCACCAAAAGAGGCAATAAAAACGTCCATTTCATCGCACTAAACGATGGGAGTACTATCCACAACATACAAGTGGTAGTGGAAACAGAAAAATTTAACGACGACTTACTCAAACCGATTACGACAGGTGCATGTATCAGTGTAATAGGCATCTTGGTCGAATCGCAAGGAAAAGGACAAACAGTAGAGATACAAGCCACAGAAATAGAATTATACGGTGCTGCTGACCCAGACACCTACCCTTTACAAAAGAAAGGACATACACTAGAATTTTTGCGCGAAATAGCTCATTTACGCCCTCGTACAAATACCTTTGGAGCTATTTACAGAGTGCGTCACCAAATGGCAATGGCTATTCACAACTTTTTTCATAGCAAAGGTTTTGTGTATGTGCACACACCCATCATTACGGCCTCCGACTGCGAAGGAGCTGGACAAATGTTCCAAGTAACTACGCTGAATATGTACGATTTAAAGAAAGACGACAAAGGGCAAATCGATTATTCAAACGATTTTTTTGGCAAACAAGCCAGTTTAACTGTTTCGGGACAACTCGAAGGCGAATTAGCAGCTATGGCATTGGGCGAAATTTACACCTTTGGACCAACCTTTAGAGCCGAAAACTCAAATACTCCTCGTCACTTATCGGAATTTTGGATGATAGAGCCTGAAATGGCGTTTTATGATATTGCCGATAACATGGATTTGGCAGAAGATTTTGTAAAACATTGCATCACGTGGGCGTTGGAAAATTGCATCGACGATATTCAATTTTTGAGCGACATGTACGACAAAGAATTGATAGAGCGATTAAAATTTGTGATAAATAACGACTTCGTTCGCCTAAACTACACCGATGGCATAACGATTCTCGAAGAAGCTGTGAAAAATGGCAAAAAATTTGAATTTCCTATCGGATGGGGCACTGACCTACAATCGGAACACGAACGCTACTTGGTAGAAACACACTTTAAACGACCCGTAATATTAACCGACTACCCAAAAGAAATTAAATCTTTCTACATGAAAGAAAATACCGATGGAAAAACGGTACGTGCTATGGATGTATTATTCCCAAAAATTGGCGAAATCATCGGTGGTTCGCAACGCGAAGAAGACTACGAAAAACTACGTGCTCGTGCAAAAGAAATGGGTGTACCCGAAAAAGATATTTGGTGGTATTTAGACACTCGCCGCTTTGGTACAGCACCTCACTCTGGCTTCGGATTGGGTTTTGAACGCTTGCTACTTTTCGTTACAGGCATGACGAATATCCGCGATGTGATTCCTTTCCCACGTACGCCGAATAATGCTGAGTTTTGATTAAAGAAGAAACTTTGATAGTGCCGAAATGTAATCTTACAATAGAAATCAGATAGCGTTACGAAACAAGAAAATGAAAACTTGTCATGTAACCACTGCAGCACATAATTCACGCTATTCCCAGCTAATGTTCGAGAATCATGTTAAAGCAGACACCCCCGTGTGGCGACCATATGCACATAGTGCTGGTCTGCGAAGAAAATGAAGTATCGAAAATAGTAGGCAAACTAAAATCGATGTCAGCAAGAACCTGCAATATCGAAATGGGACGAACATCTACCTGACAAGGGGGCATGCCCCCTTGTCAGGTATTATAGAATCTACTATTCTACTCTCGGAACAAAACAAAATCTCCCTAGGCGAAACACAAGCACAGCTTTGGA
>JAGNUZ010000079.1 GCA_017986765.1 Paludibacteraceae bacterium
GCGTGGTAACTATATTCACTTTATAGACATCCTCAGTATTCCTTATATTTCTTAAAATCAGCGATATACATTTTGCAAGTGAATTTCTGTTGTGGCACTTATCCATTTTGTTCATTTGTAATTATAATCATATAGCGCATTCAAGTCATAATTTATAAGAATACAGACTCAGGATAGCGTACATCTACTAAATACAAGCCGTGTGCGGGGACAGAAGTACCTGCTACATTTCGGTTTTTTTGCTCAATAATGGAGCAAAAATCTTTAATAGATATTTTGTGGTTCCCTACTTCAAACAAGGTGCCAACGATGGCTCGCACCATATTGCGTAAGAATCTGTCAGCTTCTATCGTAAATACCCATTCGGTAGCAGAAACGGCAGTCCATTGAGCATGGTATATCTTGCAAATATTGGTTTTTGTATCTGTATGTAATTTGCTAAAACTCGTAAAATCAGTATAGTCAAATAGTTTTTTAGCAGCCATATTCATTGCGTCAAAGTCCAAAGTAGGGGAAGCCTGAACGGCTAAATTTGTAGTAAACGGATTTTTGTGCGTAGTAACAAGGTACTCGTACCTGCGAGCAAGAGCGTCGAAACGTGCGTGTACATCACACTTTACTTGCTGTATGGAGGCTATAGAAATAGTTTTGGGCAAAAAGGCATTTAATTTTCCTGTAAAGAGGTGTGTATTGTCAATTGGATATGATGTGTCGAAATGTGCCACCATCTTTTTTGCGTGTACGCCTGCATCTGTTCGTCCAGCTCCTGTTAGGGCAATTGTTTCTTTGAGTATTAACGAGAGTGCTTTTTCGAGTGTTTCTTGTACACTTATTCCGTTGGGTTGTATTTGCCAACCGTGAAAGGTGGTGCCGTTGTAAGCAAGATACATAAAGTAACGATAGCTCGTAGTATTCATCTGTGCATGTTCATCTAGGAATAAATCGGTAGCCTACACCTTTGAAAGTTTGAATAAATTGTTCGCCAATTTTAGTGCGGATTTTACTAATGTGTACGTCGAGGGTTCTATCGCTTACGATAATGCCTGTGCCCCATACTTTTTGGTAAATTTCTGAACGTGAGAAGGTTTTGTTTGGGTTGTTGGATAGTAATTGCAAAATTTCAAACTCTTTTTTTGTGAAAACCAAGGTTTCATCTCCTTTGCTGATGGAGAGTAACAAGGGGTCGAGAGAAAGTTCCTCTTTGTGGTGAGCATTGGTACATTTTACAATATGTTCGGCTAGTTTTCCTATTCGTGCTTGTAATATTGCTTCTGATATTTGCAAATTAACTACTTCACTTACACCATGTTTGTACATCGATAGAATGAAATTTTCATCTAGGCTCTCTGTTACATACATGATGTAAATGTGTGAACTGGTAGCCGATGATTTGCATTTTTTTATTAGGCTTGCTAATTTCTGAATATTCTCCGTGGTGTCGGAAATTAACACATGAATGCAACTGTTTTCAATGGTTTCCATTGCCTGCTGTATAGATGTGGCAACAATTGTTTTAGTGGCATAGCGAGATTGAAACATGCTTTCTACACGCAGCAAATTGTCATTTCCGAACTTCTTATCGGAGAAAAACAGTATTTTAAAGGCCGAAATAATCATGATTCTTGTATGTTAAAACCGAGCTTATGTATTGTGTTGGCTAGTGATAGCTGTGTATGTTGTAAAAGTACTGTAAAAGCACTAAATTCTCTCCTTACGGGATAGTGATTGCGTATGTATTCAAATCGTGCGATGTTTTTTTTTAGTTGCTCGCTTTCTTGAACGATATCATAAGTCTGACTAACCACTTCATATAAAGCATCTTGCATTTGATTGCTATCTGCAAAAATACAACTTTTTATTGGATTAGGGATAGAGAAACCTTTAATTTTTTCTCTGTCAAAATGGAAATAGGAGGTTAAAGCCTCAATCATCATGCGTGTAGCATTTGCTTTGCCGTCGGTAGAGTAACCTGCAATGTGTGGAGTAGTTATGCCTGCTTGTTTAACTAATGCAGGGAGGATAGTTGGCTCATTCTCCCAACAGTCTATTACACAATCGGTAAGCTGTTTGTTTTGCAAGGCGTTGAGCAATGTTTCTGTTTTTATAATTTCTCCTCTTGAGGTGTTGATAATGATAGGTTTGCGTTTTATTTTTTCGCAAAAGGCATCGTTGAATAGGTGCTTTGTAGCAAATTCTCCCTCTTTGGTGTAGGGTGTGTGAAACGTAATAATATCAGCTTGCTCGGCTATAGTGTCCAAACTCACAAAATGCGGTAAGTTTTCTTTTTTTGCTCGTGGAGGGTCGTTTAGCAACATGCGTACCCCAAGTGTTTTAGCCACTTCGGCTACTTTTGTTCCCACGTGCCCTACACCTACTATGCCAATGCATGTTTCGGCGAGGTTCAAGGAGTGTTTGCTTGCCATATATAGCAACGCGGCAGTTATATATTGTGCTACTGATGTGGCATTGCACCCTGGTGCGTTTGTCCAATATATGCCTTGCTGTTCGCAAAAATGGGCATCAATGTGGTCATATCCAATGGTAGCTGTGCCAATAAATTTCACCTTACTACCTGCTAATAAAAGCTCATTGCACGTAGTGCGGGTGCGTATAAGCAAAGCATCTGCCTCTTTGACCGTTGCCGCGTTTATTTCTTCTGTCGGAAGATAGCGAACATCCGCCACAGTGTCAAGCGTTCCTTTCAAAAAAGGGATATGACAGTCGGCTATAATCGTTGGCTTTTTATTCATCTACAATGCTCAATTTTTCTACTATTCGATTAGCGTCGGCGTACTGTTCTAAAATGAATAATACATAGCGAATATCGAGTGCTATGGTACGTTGAAAACGCTCGTTGTACTGATAAAGGTTGCTGATAGTTTCGTTGTTTCCATCACTCAATAAGCCAATTAATTCGCCTTCGGCGTTAAAAACAGGAGCACCCATTTTATCGATGGTATAGTCTATGGACGTAAGAAAAGATACAGCAAAAGGTTTTTCATTGCAGTTGTACTTGCTTTGGTACACATCTATCAAACGTCTATCTACCTTATAGGCAGTGTGTTTTGTGTCATATTTTTCAATAATACCTTCAAAATTAGACGTGTAGCCAAAGAAAACACCGTCGGAAGGGCTGTAGGTTGTAATTGTGCCAAAACTCATACGAAGGCTGTAGTTGGCATCGATTGTGAATGTGTTGTGTGCATTTTTTTGTTGCAATCCTTCTACCAATAAAGATGTATTATGCTCAATGTCCGTATTGTTGGCATAGGCTATGCGTGCTATTTCGGCACGTTTTTTCAATATGCTTTTGCATAGCAGAATAAGAGGGTCGTTGTTAAACTGTTTGTCCGAAGGTTTATCTAAATATTTAGTAAAACGTAGCTCGTTTGTGATAAACGATTTTTTAAAGACTTCGTCCACATATTTAGCTATATCACCTTTAAATTTTTTACTATTAATTGTTGTATAAATGGAAGGCATAAAGCGGTTGTTTGCTTCATTCGCATATTGCTCTAACATCGTAATGAGCATTTTTCTTTCCGTTGCTTCATCGTATCGTTCGTAGAATTTTGCAATCTCGGCATAGATTTCTCTTTCATTTTGTGGCGATAGGGTTAACAGCATATAGGCTACTGAAAATAAGTCGAGTTTCATAAACGATTGCGTGAGGTAGTGCACATGATACATTTCCTCTTTTCTCTCTGCATAGAGCTTCTCGAGCGTTGGTACCACATGTTCGTATTTGAGCATGGTGTTGAAATCTGCCTTGCGAGACCATTGCAAAAAGTTGTTCTCTATACGTTGTTTCTCCGTAATAATTTGTTGTTTTTTTACGGCATCTTGTAGCTGCAATAAGTAATGTAAGCGCTCGCGATTGTCTGTGTATTTTTTCTCGTAAATATTTTTTACATAATTGCTTTCACTCATGGCACTTTCCCATGTTTTGTCTTTGACTAATGCGATACTCATTTCTGCTTGCTGAATGGCATTCATTTGTTCTTGCAAAGCAAATGAAGTTATGTGGCGATTTGTCATGCTAGGGAAACCCATACTAAACACAAAATCATCCATTTCGTACCCATTGCTACTAATGGAAGCGTATCGCTCTGTGGTGTATGGTTTGTTGAAGGGCGAATAAGTATTAGGTTGATTTTCTTGCGATACATATATGCGTAATAGGGCGAAATTGGCATTGTGTTTGGGTGTAGATCCTTTGTCTTTTTCTTCACCGAAAAGGGCTACGCTCACTGGCGGAACATATACAAGCCGTATGTCATTAAATCGCTCGTAGGTATATAAATGGAATTGAGTGTTCTTATTGCTGGCTTTAAATTCGACTATGTAATTTGTTGAAGTTTGTTTTTCTCTTATCAGTACCTGAGCAATAGAATCAATAATAGCTTGTTTATTTTCTAATGTGCCAAATTGAGGAATGTGTGAGCGAATTTTATTGCTCACGTTTTCTGTTGATTTTAGTATGCTAATTGCTAAATTTTCTATTGGAATTTCTCGTGTGTACGAGCTTGCTAAAAAACCCTCTTCGTTATATTGGTTTGCTTCGGGTATATTATTTATAAAGGACTGAATGGTGGTGTAATTTGTGAGTAAAAGGCCGTCTGATGAAACGATGGTTCCAGAGTAGCCGTTGGAGAAATAAACCACGATGTCTTTCAGCGAATTGCGCTTTTCATTGTACATATCGCGTACTTTCAATTCGTATCCTAAAAAGTCCATCTTTTTTACGATAGAGTCTGGTAAAGAGGGGAGTATCCACATTCCTTCGTTAGCAAATGCAGTAGAGAAAAAACTTGTGAACACTAACCCGATAAGAATTCTTTTTATCATGTAAGCTTGTTGTTGTATGAATTATAAATATGTGCAAATATACAAATTATATTTTAGTTAAGTGGGAATTAGGTATTTGCTAAGGTGTATATTTTATTTGCTTCATAGAGGTAATCCCGTCAAAATATGTATTTTTGCACCTGAAAGAATAGAAGTATGGCAAAAAAGAAATTTTATGTAGTTTGGAAGGGTAGAGAACAGGGTGTGTTTTCCGACTGGGATACGTGCAAAAAACAGGTACACGGTTTTGAAGGTGCACAATACAAATCTTTCGATTCTCAAGCAGAGGCTACGTATGCTTTTCGTCATCCCTACGCTTCTCGGATATCTACCAATACACCAAGCAAACCTGTTGCTAAAAAGATGGATAAGTTGGTGGGACTCCCCATCCAAAATAGTTTGTCGGTAGATGCTGCGTGTAGTGGTAATCCTGGTGATATGGAGTATAGGGGAGTGTATGTGCAAACAGGCAAAGAATTGTTTAAAAAAGGAGTGTATAAACATGCTACGAACAATGTGGGCGAATTTTTAGCATTGGTTCATGGTTTGGCTTTTTTAAAACAAAATAATAGTCCTATTCCTGTTTACTCCGATAGCGTAAATGCCATTAAATGGGTAAAAAATAAACAGTGCAGAACAAAGCTAGCTCGGATACCCAAAAATGAAGAAGTATTTGAAATGATAGAGCGTGCCGAAAAGTGGTTGCACGAAAATACGTATGAAACCCTTATTTTGAAATGGGAAACAGATACATGGGGAGAAATTCCTGCTGATTTTGGTCGCAAATAACAAAAAGAAACCTCGTACTGTTGTAGTACGAGGTTTCTTTTTTATAAAGAATAAGCTGTTATTCTTTTACAAAGCGATAAGCTTGTTGTTCGTTGTTAAAAGTAAGAATAAGCAAATATTGTCCTTTTTCTAAATCAGACACAGCGATACTATTTCCTTGCATTGTGCGAGGGTAGGTGTAGCCTTTTATGCTTACAATGGAAATGTTATTCACTTCTTCTTGTGTTTCCACATATAAAAAATCGCTTGCAATAGTAGGATATACAGTACATTCTATATCCGATTCTATTACTACATTGTCGATACCTCCTGTAGAAAAATTTGCATATGAACTAGGAACAGTAGGTAATACCTTGCGTGTGGCAGTGTACAGTTTCACTTCACCTGGTTGCAGTGTTACCGATGCACCTGCGTTCATTGCTGTAGTGCCATTGCTTAAATAATCATACCAACTGTTGCCCGAAGGAAGGCTTATATTTACCGAGCCCGTATAGGTTGCACCATCTGATGGGGCATTAAAGTTTCCTACTAAGAATATTCTGTCGTTACCGCTACCCCATATGACGCTACGAGCAGCTTTTTCACTGCCTAAATCGGAATTTGTAGGATTGCCATCAAATACACTAGGCATAAGGCGTGTCCGTAATTGTATGATTTGCCCTAATTTTTGATATGCACTCATGCGGTTAGCGTTGGTGTACCAGCCTAAACTTTCGGGTACTGGTTTTGGGCTCACGCGGTCGCCAGCATCTCCTTCTTGATTGCTGAGAATGCTATAATCGTATCCCAATTCTTGGAACATATACATCATGTGGGAGCCATTAAGCAATACATTAAATGCTGTGTTCAGTGGCACTCTTTGGCAAAAACCTGCGGTGGATCTTATTGTAGCACCATTGCCATAAGAGCGAGCTTTAAACATATTGCGTTCCTCGTCATGACTTTCGCAATAGGTAATAAATCCATCTTGGTTTGAGTTGTCTAAACCATCGCCATCTTTTAGCCAGCCCATAGCTGTTTGTTGGTAGCTTTCGGTATTGTTTAGGTGGCAGTTCATGCCCCAATTGTTATAGTTTTCGCGTTCACCTGCTGCATGTTCCCAATGTTCTAAAATGAAATATGCTTGTTCGTTTCCTGCTTTCACACCATTGTTGTAATAATCAAACATAATATCTGTACGGTTGCTACAATCAGAGCCACAAAAACCATGCGAAATATCCATACGATAACCATCAACTTTGTATTCGT
>JAGNUZ010000011.1 GCA_017986765.1 Paludibacteraceae bacterium
TTAAATGCGTAACGCATAATTTCTTGGTACCGAGTGAAATTCAGTTGAGACTCTTCGGTGCCATTGATTATCGATAGTGCTTTTACGTAATTGCCATTGGCAATGCGTGCAATATTGAGCGAATCGCTTTCGTCTATATTGTGTTCTGTATGCAATGTTTGCCTCATACTGTCGTTATCAATAGGCGGAATTTTCACCATTTGTGTACGTGATAAAATAGTAGTGATTATCCTTTCTATTTGTTCACTTACTAAAATAAACAAGGTTTTAGCGGGTGGCTCTTCTAAAATCTTGAGTAATCTATTGGCGCAAGTATTGTGCATTTTTTCGGGCAACCAAATAATCATGGTTTTGTATTCCGACTCGTAGGTAGTGAGTTGTAGCTTGCGCAATATCTCATTACTTTCGTTCGCATATATCGTAGCTTGCTTATTACCAGCTCCAATAAAATCCATCCACTGTTCGATACTAAAATATTTCTTTGTGCTTACCATTTGCCTCCATTCGGGTAGTAGGTCATCACAAATTTCTTTGGTTTTGTTCTCCTTCGCAAAAGGGAAGACAAAATGTAAGTCAGGGTGAATCATTTTTTCAAACTTCACACACGAAGAACATTCTCCACAGGAGTCAGATTCGCTTCGTTGCAAACAGTTCACATATTGAGCATAAGCAATTGCTAATGGCAATTTTCCGACACCTTCCTGCCCATAAAATAACTGAGCATGAGGGATGCGACCTTCCTGCACGCTACTTATTAGTTGCTGCTTGATGTAGGTTTGTCCAAATATATGTGAAAATTGCATGTATTCAATATCTAACAGACAAAGATAGAAAAAATACGTATTTCAAACAATAATCAAGGGTTAAACACTCTTAAATATTAAAATGACTTATAAAAAATATTATTTGCCAGACAGCATTTTTGCCTAGTACATCATATTGTAGCATATTTTTTTTATCTTTGTCATCTTGAAAATTACATTAAGACTTCATTTATGTATAGCAAAAAACTCATTACAAACAATATTTATTATGTTGGTGTAAACGACAGAACGAAACACTTGTTTGAAAGTATATGGGAGATTCCCGCAGGTGTTTCCTACAATTCATATCTCATTGTAGATGAAAAAGTAGCATTGGTGGATACCGTTGATGCTTGTTATTCAGACCTGTTTCTTTCTAATCTGAAAAGTGTATTGGGCGATAGAAAAATTGATTACCTGATAATTAATCACATGGAACCCGATCATTCTGCCTCTATTTCAGCCGTGAAATATGTGTATCCTGATATTCAGATTGTAGGGAATGCCAAAACATTTGGTATGCTTGATGGCTTCTTCAATATCAACGAAAATTTGCTTGAGGTAAAAGATGAAGACACCTTATCGCTTGGTAAAACTGTATTGCGATTTTACCTAACCCCCATGGTACATTGGATCGAAACGATGATGACATACGACGAAACCAATAAAACCTTATTTGCAGGCGATGCCTTTGGTTGCTTTGGAGCGCTCGATGGAGGGGTATTGGATTCCCAGATAAATATCGAAAAATTTTGGCCAGAAATGGTTCGTTATTATGCCAATATTGTAGGGAAATACGGAATGCCGGTGCAGCGAGCGCTCAAAAAATTATCTAATCTAGATATTCAAACAATCTGTAGCACTCATGGACCTGTTTGGCAAAAGCACATACAGAAAACGATAGGGATATACAATGATTTAAGCCAATATAAGGCAGAAAAAGGAGTAGTCGTACTGTATGGTAGCATGTATGGCAATACAGAAGTGATGGCAGAGGTAATAGCCGATACCTTAGTGGCAAGCGGCATTCAGAATGTGATATTGCACAATGTGTCTAAATCAACTCCCTCGTATATGCTGGCAGATATATTCAGGTATCAAGGCTTGATTATAGGTAGTCCAACATATTCCAACGAGTTGTTTCCAATGGTAGAATCCATGCTGAGCAAAATTAAAAATAGGGACATTAAGAATCGATTTTTCGCCTATTTTGGCTCCTTCTCTTGGGCAGGAGTTGCAACGAAGAAATTAGCTGCTTTTGCAGAACAAACAGGGTTTGAAGTTGTTTATGAAGGAGGGGTAGAACAGAAGTTTGCGTTGAAGCAAGAGAAATATCTCGAATGTGTAAAGTTGGCTGAGAATATGGCAGAAAGATTACACAAAGAATTTGCGTAGTCGTTTTAAGCAAGTACTAGTAAAATAAAAAAGAGCAGAATTTTTTCTGCTCTTTTTTTAGTAAAGAAAGAAGATTATTAAAATGGTAGATCATCATCTCCACTATTGTCGTTTCCTCCAAATGGAGTTTCATCTACAGAGGCAGCAGTTACTGGAGATGTGGGTCTAGTACTCGTAGGAGCATCAGCACCTTCTGATTTTTTACCACCCAACATTTGCATATTTTCGCATAAAATTTCTGTGGCATAATGTTTAACGCCATTTTTGTCGTCCCACGTTCTGTTTTGGAGTTTTCCTTCAATAAATACTTGTGATCCTTTGCGTATATATTTCTCAGCTATTTCTGCTAGACCTCTCCACATAACAATATTATGCCATTCTGTTCTATCAGGGACAACTGAACCATTGTTCATTTTATATCCTTTTTCTGTAGTAGCCAAAGAGAATTTTGCCACTGCGACATTGTTTTCTAAATAACGTACTTCGGGGTCTTTGCCCACATTCCCTACCAGAATTACTTTGTTAACTGACATGTTTTTTTAGATTAAGTAAATTTACTTTGTGTTTATTTTAATGCTGCAAAGATATAAAAAAAAATATTTTTTTTCTTCATATTTGAATTATTCTTGAAAATAAATCCTTACTTTAGTCCATCGTAATTTTAACTTATACTTTATATGATAATAATTGGAATAGCTGGAGGTGCAGGTTCGGGAAAAAGTACCGTAGCCAAAGAAATGTTAGAAGAGTTGACTGAGGGAGAGGTCGCCTATTTGCCACAAGACTCATACTACAAAAATAGTAGCCATTTACCCATGAAAGATAGAGTGGAAATAAATTTTGATCATCCTGATGCTATTCAATTCGATTTACTCATTGCACATATTAAAGAACTGAAAGAAGGAAATACGATTCAGCAACCTATTTATTCCTATATTACATGCACTCGTTTAGAAGAAACAATACCGATTAAACCCGCTAAAATCATTGTAATAGAAGGAATTCTTATTTTTACAAACGAAGAGTTACGTAAGTTAATGAATTTAAAAGTATATGTTGATGCTGATGCTGACGATAGGTTAATTCGTGTTATTAATAGGGATATTGTGGAAAGAGGTCGCTCGGTTAATACGGTTATGGAGCGCTACCAAAAAGTCGTAAAACCTATGCACTTGGAGTTTATTGAACCTACTAAACGCTATGCTGATTTGATTATTCCTGAAGGAGGGCATAATAAGATAGCCATTGATATTTTGAAAAATTTTATAGATAATACACGTAGATTATAATCGAACAGAATATGAATAATACACCCTTAGATAAAATTTTATTCCTTGATATTGAAACCGTGCCTCAGCAGTTCTCTCTTACTGAGTTGCCAGAGTCATTGCATAATTTATGGTCAGAAAAAATTGATTCCCTAAAACGAAGAATGCCTGATAGATACCTAGATGAAGAGGGTGACGAGGAGGCTACATTTAGACGAGAAGCAGGGATTTATGCCGAATTTGGCAAAATTGTATGTATTTCTGTGGGATTTATTCACATGAAAGATGGAGTTAAATATTGCCGTATAAAATCTTTTTATGGGAGTGATGAGAAAGCCTTATTAACTGAATTTTCGACAATGCTAACTCGTTTTATGCACACATTTGACCATCAGTTATGTGGACACAATATAAAGGAGTTTGATGTTCCCTATATTGCACGGCGAATGTTGATTAATGGCCTACCTTTACCCAAAGCCATTCAAGTAGCAGGGAAGAAACCGTGGGAGGTGAAATTTATTGATACTTTGGAGCTATGGAGGTTTGGTGATTATAAGAACTATACGTCGCTGAAATTGCTTACGGCTATTTTCGACATACCAACTCCCAAAGATGATATAGATGGCAGTCAGGTCGCAAGCGTTTATTATGAAGAAAACGATATAGAGCGTATAGCCACATACTGCCAAAAAGATGTAGTAGCAACTGCTCAATTATACCTTAAATTTTGTGGCGAGACAATGATAAGTAGTGAGCATATCGAGTATGTTTAATTCTCCTAATACCCTAAGAACGATGAAAAAAATATTTTTTTTCCTTCTATTCTTCAGTGCTCTTTCGGTGAGTTTTTCTTCGTGCAAAAATATTAATGAAAGCGATGAGGATAGCGACGAAATTCTAGATTTAGAGGGAATTGTAGAAAGTGGTAAGATGAGGGTTATCACCTTGTATGGTCCACTGTCGTATTTTAATTACAAGGATAATGTAATGGGTTACGAATATGAATTTGCGAAACATCTATGCCAAGAGCTAGGTGTGGAGATGGAAATGATTGTGGCACCCAATGTGGCCAGTATGATTGAAATGCTTGAAAATGGCGAAGGCGATTTAGTGGCATATCGTGTGCCAAGAACCTTAGAGTTGCAACAGAGAGTGAGTTTTACCGATCGAGAATATGTTACAGCACAGGTCTTGATACAAGCCGAATCGGATAGCGTATTGACTGATGTATTACAGCTTGCAGGCAAGCAAGTTCATGTTCCAGTATCCTCTCTTTATCACGATAGACTGTTGGACTTGAATAATGAAATTGGAGGTGGTATATCTATTGTTGCAGTCAACGATTCAATTTCGGTAGATGCCTTGATTGTGCAAACAGCTCAACACACCATACCTCTTACCGTTGCCGATGCAGATATTGCTCGTTTAAATAAAACCTACTTCTCCAATATAAATTATGGCTTGGCTATTAGTTTTCCGCAACGTTATGCGTGGGTAGTACGCCAAAATGCCTCCGAATTACTCGCATATATTAATCAATGGAATAAAAGAAGTGTTAAGAACATGAAGTTATCTACCATTTATAATAAATATTTTCAGCAGACAAAGTATTTTGAATCTGAAGGGTTTGAACAAAAAAGGGTTAAGCAGTTATCTCCGTTTGATGATTATTTCAGAAAACATACTCGCTCTATTGGCTGGGATTGGCGTTTACTGGCTGCCATTGCATACAAAGAGTCAAAATTTGATCCAGCTATTGTTTCATGGTCTGGGGCTTCAGGTTTAATGCAATTGATGCCTTCGACAGCTAGAGCTTTGGGATTTAGTGAGTATGATTTGCATAATCCTGAGCAAAGCATAAAAGCGGGGGCGAAATACATTAAGTACATGCAAGATATCTTTAGAACAGTAGCTTCAAATGAAGAGAGAATAAAGTTTATTCTAGCTGCTTATAATGCAGGACCTGGACACGTGTTTGATGCAAGAGCTTTGGCTATAAAATATGGGAAAGATCCTGATGTTTGGGATGATAATGTCGAAATATATATACGATTAAAGTCAACTCCAGAATATTATTCAGATGATGTGTGCAAACATGGTTATTTACGGGGAGACGAAACAGCCAATTATGTGGAGGTCGTTCTACGTAAATATGCTGAATATACACAGCGTATAAGACTTTAATAAAAAAAGCATCCTACGATTTTATCGTAGGATGCTTTTTTGTATAGTAAGATATTTACTTTTTTACTAAAGAGTAACCTCTTCCGTTTCTTTCAAGTTAACATCCGTTACATTTCTTTTTGCTTGCATAATTTTGTCATATTCATCACGTGAAGCTACAACAATTTTTTCTAAGTCTAATTGTCCTGTACCTGCAGGGATTAAGTGTCCACAAATAACATTTTCTTTTAGTCCTTCAAGCTTATCCACTTTACCATGAATAGCAGCGTCGTTTAATACCTTAGTCGTTTCTTGGAAAGAAGCGGCAGACATAAAGCTTGTTGTTTGCAAAGAAGCTCTTGTAATACCTTGTAATACAGCACTTGAAGTTGCACTCATAGCATCTCTAGTTTCTACAATTTTAAGGTCTTTACGTTTCAACATACTGTTTTCATCACGTAATTTACGTGGGGTAACAATTTGCCCAGCCACAAGCACTTCTGAATCTCCTCCATCAAGAACCACTTTTTTGCCCCAGATACGGTCGTTTTCTTCCATAAACTCATGTTTGTCAACAATTTGTTTTTCAAGGAAACGAGTATCACCTGGATCTTCGATTTCTACTTTACGCATCATTTGACGTACAATAACTTCAAAGTGTTTGTCATTGATTTTCACCCCTTGAAGGCGATATACATCTTGCACTTCGTTTACAATGTATTCTTGTACAGCAGTTGGTCCTTTAATGGCTAAAATATCTGACGGAGTAGTTGCTCCTTCTGATAAAGGGTTTCCTGCTCTTACAAAGTCGTTTTCTTGTACTAATATTTGTTTAGAAAGTGGCACTAAGTATTTTTTTAGCTCCCCAGTTTTAGAAGTTACAATAATTTCTCGTTGACCTCTTTTGATTTTTCCAAACGAAATTTCGCCATCAATTTCAGATACTACAGCGGGATTAGATGGGTTACGTGCCTCGAATAATTCAGTGACACGAGGTAAACCTCCCGTGATATCGCCTGATTTTCCTACGGCTCTTGGCAATTTTAGAATAAATTGTCCAACGATTATTTTCTGTCCTTCTGTAATGCTTATGTGTGCTCCCACAGGTAATGAATACGTACGGATTATTTCTCCTTTAGTATCTAGTACATGGGCAACTGGAATTTTTGTTTTGTCTTTCGATTCAATAATAATGCGTTCTTTCAAACCAGTTTGTTCGTCAGATTCTGTTTTGAACGTAACATTCTCAACCATACCTTCAAAGGCCATTTTACCAGCAACCTCAGATATAACTACAGCATTGAATGGATCCCATTCGCATATAATTGCTCCTTTTTCTACTGTTACGCCTGATTGGAAGTATAATTTAGAACCATAAGGTATGTTTTGAGTTGTTAAAACTACTTTTGTAGTAGGTTCAATAATTTTCAACTCAGCCAAACGGCTTACAACTACTTGATAGTTTTTGTCCTCTTCGGTTACTTCTACAGTTCTAAGTTCATCTATTTCTAATATCCCATTATACCTAGATGTAATTTTAGATTCCGTAGCCACGTTCGATGCAATACCCCCTACGTGGAATGTCCGAAGTGTTAACTGTGTGCCTGGTTCACCAATAGATTGAGCAGCAATTACTCCTACGGCTTCGCCTTTTTGTACCATTTTGTTTGAGGCCAAGTTACGTCCGTAACATTTACCACATACACCTTTCTTAGATTCGCAGGTTAATACTGAACGAATTTCCACACGTTCAATTGGAGAATCTTGTATAATTCTAGCAGCATGTTCTGTAATCTCTTCACCAGCTGATATAATGTGTTTGCCAGTTAAAGGATGTGTAATATCATGAACAGAAACACGTCCTAATACTCTTTCGAATAATGAAGCGACCACTTCTTCGTTGTTTTTTAGCTCTACAGCTATTAAACCACGTAGTGTGCCACAATCTTCTTCTTGAATAATCACATCTTGAGATACGTCCACCAAACGACGAGTTAAATAACCCGCATCTGCTGTTTTCAAAGCCGTATCAGCCAAACCTTTACGAGCACCGTGAGTAGAGATAAAATATTCTAACACAGACAATCCTTCTTTAAAATTTGATAAAATAGGATTTTCGATAATTTGTCCCCCTGCTGCACCTGATTTCTGAGGTTTAGCCATCAAACCACGCATACCTGACAACTGACGAATCTGTTCTTTAGAACCACGAGCACCAGAATCAAGCATCATATACACAGAGTTGAAACCTTGATCGTCTGTAGAAAGTTGTTTCATCAATATATTAGACAATTTCGAGTTGATGTGTGTCCAAGTATCAATAATTTGGTTGTAACGTTCGTTGTAGGTAATGAAACCCATATTGTAGTTAGCCAAAATTTCGTCGACTTCAGCATATCCTTGCTTAACAAGTTCTTCTTTTTCTGGTGGAATGATAATGTTATCTAAGTTAAACGACAAACAACCTCTAAAAGCCATTTGATAACCTAATGTTTTAATATCGTCCAAGAAGTTCGCCGTATCCGCAATACCACATACATTGATAATGTTACCAATAATATCACGTAAGGATTTTTTTGATAAAATTTCGTTAATATAACCTACTTTTTTCGGAACGTTTTCATTTAAGATAACACGTCCTACAGTAGTTTCTATCATTTTAGTTACAATTACACCGTTTTCAACATCCTGTGTTTTTACAGAAATATTGGCATGTAATGAAACTTGTTTTTCGTTATATGCGATAATTACTTCTTTAGGCGAATAGAATTTTAGGCCTTCTCCTTTTGCACCTTCTCTTCCTTTGGTCATGTAATACAATCCCAAAACCATGTCTTGTGAAGGCACTGTAATAGGTGCCCCGTTGGCAGGATTAAGAATGTTATGAGAAGCAAGCATCAAGATTTGAGCTTCCAATACAGCTTCGTTTCCTAAAGGTAAATGCACAGCCATCTGGTCACCATCAAAGTCAGCATTAAATGCCGTACATGCTAGAGGGTGTAATTGGATAGCTTTCCCTTCAATCATTTTTGGTTGAAAAGATTGAATTCCCAAGCGGTGAAGCGTTGGAGCACGGTTTAGCAACACGGGGTGTCCTTTCATCACGTGTTCTAAAATATCCCATACAACAGGGTCTTTTCTATCGATAATCTTTTTGGCTGATTTTACAGTTTTTACAATTCCTCTTTCAATCAGTTTTCTGATTACAAATGGTTTGTATAGTTCTGCAGCCATATCTTTTGGTAATCCGCATTCGTGCATTTTCAATTCAGGCCCTACGACAATTACAGAACGAGCAGAATAGTCAACACGTTTACCTAATAAGTTTTGACGAAAACGACCTTGTTTTCCTTTTAAGCTGTCTGACAACGATTTCAACGGTCTATTGGCATCCGCTTTTACGGCTGTCGATTTACGTGTATTGTCAAACAATGAATCAACCGCTTCTTGTAACATGCGTTTTTCATTTCTCAAAATCACGTCAGGAGCTTTAATCTCTATGAGTTTTTTAAGACGATTATTACGTATAATTACACGACGGTATAAATCATTTAAGTCAGATGTAGCAAAACGTCCACCATCAAGAGGCACAAGAGGACGCAATTCAGGGGGTATAACAGGCACCACTTTTACAATCATCCACTCAGGTTTGTTTCTGAGTCTTGAGGTACGGAAAGCTTCTACAACTTGTAAGCGTTTTAAAGCTTCTGTTTTACGTTGTTGAGATGTATCATTGCTAGCCTTGTCTCTTAAATCGTATGAGATTTTATCCAAATCTAAACGAGACAACATTTCATGAAGTGCATCTGCACCCATTTTAGCAATAAATTTATTTGGATCAGTGTCTTCTAAAAGATAATTCTCTTTTGGAAGTGCGTCCATTATATTCAAATATTCATCTTCAGTAAGTAAATCTCCTGCTGTTAACTCTGCTTGAGTGCCAGGTTGAATTACTACATATCTTTCGTAATATATAATTGAATCTAATTTTTTGGTAGATATACCTAGTAGATATCCTATTTTGTTGGGCAAAGAACGGAAATACCAAATGTGTGCTACTGGCACTACTAATTGGATATGTCCCATACGTTCTCTACGCACCTTTTTGTCGGTAACTTCTACACCACATCTGTCGCACACAATACCTTTGTAGCGAATGCGTTTGTATTTTCCACAATGACATTCGTAGTCTTTTACAGGACCAAAAATGCGTTCGCAGAACAAGCCGTCACGCTCAGGTTTATAGGTTCGATAGTTTATAGTTTCAGGTTTTAGAACTTCGCCGCTCGAATGTTCTAAAATTTCTTCAGGTGATGCTAACCCAATAGATATTTTGCTAAAACTGCTTTTTGCTTTATTTTCTTTTCTAAATGCCATATACTTCTTTTATTTAAAAAAGATGCCAAGGTGTGGCGTAAAAACCACACCTTGAGACCAGTTGTTTTATTCTAAATTAATGCTAAGACCCAAACCACGAAGCTCGTGTAGTAATACGTTAAGCGACTCTGGAATGCCAGGAGCTGGCATAGGGTCACCTTTTACAATTGCTTCATATGTTTTAGCTCTTCCCATTACATCATCTGATTTTACTGTGAGGATTTCTTGTAAAATATGAGCAGCACCAAATGCTTCAAGTGCCCATACTTCCATTTCTCCAAAACGTTGACCCCCAAATTGAGCTTTACCGCCAAGTGGTTGTTGTGTAATTAAAGAGTATGGTCCGATAGAACGTGCGTGCATTTTATCTTCCACCATATGTCCAAGTTTCAACATATAGATAACACCTACAGTTGCTGGTTGGTCGAATTTCTCGCCAGTACCACCATCGTATAAATATGTTTTACCGTAACGTGGAATATTTGCTTTCGTTGTCCACTCATCTAAATCTTCTAAAGTAGCACCGTCGAAAATAGGAGTTGAGAATTTAACATCGAGTTCTTTACCTGCCCAACCTAATACAGTTTCAAATATCTGTCCTAAGTTCATACGAGAAGGTACACCCAGAGGGTTAAGTACTATATCTACAGTCGTTCCATCTTCAAGGAAAGGCATGTCTTCTTGGCGTACAATACGCGAAACAATACCTTTATTTCCATGTCGTCCTGCCATTTTATCACCCACACGCACTTTACGTTTTTTCGCTACGTACACTTTGGCTAATTGTATAATACCTGCAGGAAGTTCGTCTCCAATAGTAATATTGTATTTTTCTCTTTTCAACTGAGCATCGTACTCTTTGTACTTTTTCAAGTAGTTCATCACTACAGTTTTGATTTGCTCATTTTTCACACTATCGCTAGTCCATTTGCTTATTTGTACGCTTGTATAGTCGATATCAAGCAATTGTTTTTGTGCAAATTTACTGCCTTTGGATATGATGTCAGCACCTAAAAAGTCTTTAATACCTTGAGATGTTTTACCATTGGTTAAGCCCAAAAGTTTCTCTACCAACATGAGTTTCAATTCGTGCGTTTTTTGCTCAAATTCTCCCTCTAGTTTATCCATGATAGCTTTATCTGCTGCTTTGGATTTCTTCGCTTTTTGAGCTTTAGAAAACAAACGCTTGTTGATTACCACACCTCTTAAAGAAGGATGGGCTTTAAGCGATGCATCTTTTACGTCTCCAGCTTTGTCTCCAAAAATAGCACGTAGCAATTTTTCTTCTGGCGATGGATCTGATTCTCCTTTTGGTGTAATTTTACCAATCAATATATCTCCTGGTTCAATTAAAGCACCAATACGAACGATACCGTTTTCATCTAAATCTTTAGTCGCCTCTTCGCTTACGTTTGGTATATCAGAAGTTAATTCTTCCATGCCACGTTTCGTTTCGCGTACTTCAAGCGAGTATTCATCTACGTGTATAGAAGTAAATACATCATCGCGTACAATGCGTTCGTTGATTACAATTGCATCCTCAAAATTGTACCCTTTCCAAGGCATAAATGCCACTTTCAAATTTTTACCAATAGCTAATTCGCCACGTTGGGTTGAATACCCTTCAGTTAGAATTTGTCCAGCAACAACTTTGTCTCCTTTTTTAACAATAGGACGTAAGTCAATCGTGGTGCTTTGGTTTGTTTTTTGAAATTTAGGTAAACGATATTCTCTAGTTGGTTCTTCAAATTGAATAAACAACTCTTCTTCTGTAAAGTTATAGCGCACTTTAATGATAGTAGCATCTACATACTCAATCACACCATCTCTTTCAGCAGTAACTTGCGTACGAGAGTCAAGGATGATTTGTCCTTCCAATCCTGTTCCTACTACGGGCGATTCGCAACGTAATAAAGGGACAGCCTGACGCATCATATTCGAACCCATTAACGCACGGTTAGCATCATCGTGTTCCAAAAATGGAATTAACGAAGCCGCAATAGAGGCGATTTGAGTAGGAGATACGTCCATCAATTGAATTTCTTCTGGAGCTACAATAGGGAAATCACTATCTTGGCGTGCTTTTACACGTGAACGCATAAAATTACCTGCATCATCCAAAGGAGCGTTTCCTTGTGCAATCATCATATTTTCTTCCTCTTCAGCCGAAAGATAAACAATATCTTCTTCATTTAGATTTACTTTTTTATTCTCAACCTTACGGTAAGGAGTTTCAATAAATCCTAAATCGTTAATTTTTGCATATACACACAGTGAGGAAATTAATCCAATGTTTGGACCCTCAGGAGTTTCAATTGGGCATAAGCGACCATAGTGAGTATAATGAACGTCACGTACCTCAAAACCAGCTCTTTCACGAGAAAGACCGCCAGGTCCAAGTGCAGACATACGTCTTTTGTGTGTCATCTCAGCAAGTGGATTGGTTTGATCCATAAACTGAGAAAGAGCATTTGTCCCAAAGAATGAATTAATGACCGATGAAATTGCTTTGGCATTAATCAAATCAATTGGAGTAAACACTTCGTTATCACGAACGTTCATTCTTTCACGAATAGTACGAGCCATACGAGCTAAACCAACACTAAATTGGTTGCATAATTGTTCTCCTACTGTACGTACTCTACGATTGCTAAGGTGGTCAATATCATCCACATCTGCTTTCGAATTGATTAATTCGATTAGGTAGCGAATGATAGCAATAATATCTTCTTTAGTTAATACCTTTGTTTCAGAGGCAATATCTAAATTTAATTTTTTATTAATACGGAAACGACCTACATCTCCTAAATCATATCTCTTTTCAGAGAAAAATAGATTGAAGATTACCTCACGCGCACTAGCGTCATCTGGTGGCTCGGCATTTCGTAATTGTCTATAGATATACAAAATAGCTTCTTTATCCGAGTTACTCGGATCTTTTTGTAATGTGTTATAGATTATGCTGTAATCAGAACTGCTCACATCTTCTTTGTGAAGCAATACTGTTTGTACATTGGCTTCTAGAATGTTGTTAATATGATCTGCATCAAGTATTGTCTCACGATCAATAATTACCTCGTTACGTTCAATAGATACAACTTCACCAGTATCTTCATCTACAAAATCCTCAATCCATGTTTTGAGTACACGTGCTGCTAGTTTTCTGCCCACAGCTTTCTTGAGATTTGTTTTTGTAGCTTTAAGTTCTTCTGCAAGATTAAATATTTCTAAAATATCTTTATCGCTTTCAAAGCCGATAGCACGTAACAAAGTTGTTACGGGTAATTTCTTTTTTCTATCAATATATGCATACATTACATTATTGATGTCAGTGGTAAATTCTATCCAAGAACCCTTGAATGGAATAATACGTGCGGAATACAATTTAGTACCATTGGTGTGTAAGCTTTGACCAAAAAATACCCCTGGTGAGCGGTGTAATTGAGATACGACTACACGTTCAGCACCATTTACCACGAACGTGCCTTTTTCCGTCATATAAGGAATGGGTCCAAGATATACATCTTGAATAACGGTAGCAAAATCTTCGTGATCTGGGTCTGTACAGTATAATTTAAGCTTTGCTTTTAAGGGAACACTATACGTTAATCCTCTATCCATACATTCAGGTATAGAATAACGGGGAGGATCAATATAATAATCAAGAAACTCTAGGTTAAAATTGTTTCTTGTATCAGTAATGGGGAAGTTTTCGGCAAAAACTCGATATAATCCATCGTTTTTTCTTTTTTCAGGAGGTGTATCAAGTTGAAAAAAGTCTTTGAATGACTTTAATTGTACTTCTAAAAAATCTGGATAATCCAATGATTTTTTTATGGATGAAAAGTTTATTCTTTGGTTACTCATAGGTATGACATCTTTCAACGAAGTGGTTAATCGAACATGTTTTATACATAAACATAAAAAGGTTTAGAACCCATTATTACATAGGTTCTAAACCATATATCCTGATGGTCAGGATATTACTATTTCAATTCAACGTCAGCTCCTGCTTCGATTAATTGTTTTTTCAAACCTTCAGCTTCGTCTTTGCCTACACCTTCTTTAATTGGAGCTGGTGCTGCATCTACGATGTCTTTTGCTTCTTTCAAGCCTAAGCCTGTAAGTTCTTTTACTAATTTTACGATTGCAAGTTTGTTTGCACCTGCTGCTTTTAAGATTACGTCAAATGAAGATTTTTCTTCTTCTGCTGGAGCAGCATCTGCTACTGCCGCTGGACCTGCTACTGCTGCTGCCGCTGCTGGTTCAATACCGTATTCTTCTTTTAAAATTTGAGCTAACTCGTTTACTTCTTTTACAGTTAAATTAACTAATTGTTCTGCAAAAACTTTCAAATCTGCCATGTTACTTATGTTTTAAATTAAGTTCGTAATAAAATTTTTCTTTTTTTCTGTTATTTCTTAGATAGTGTATCCAATACACCATGTAAAATGTTTCCTCCAGACTGTAGTGCTGATATAACATTTTTAGCTGGCGATTGCAACAATCCAATGATTTCTCCAAGGAGTTGTTCTTTAGATTTAAGCGTGATAAGCGTTTCTAGCTGATCTTCACCTACATAAAAACACTCTTGAACATAAGCGGCTTTCAATACAGGTTTACCATTGTTTTTCTTATCTTTTTTAAATTCTTTGATAAGTTTTGCAGGGGTATTGCTGTCGTTTGAAAACATTATAGAGGTAGCTCCTTCTAATGTGTCAAAGAGAGGAGAATAATCTGCTCCCATATCTTCAAGGGCCTTCTTGAACAACGTGTTTTTTACTACTAGCAATCTAACATCTTGGTTGTAACATACTTGTCTTAGTTTAGTCGTTTTCGCTGAGTTAAACCCAGAGATGTCTGTAACGTAAAAACAATTATATCCTTCGATCGTAGATTTTATTTGTGCTATAATTTGGCCTTTATCTTCCTTTTTCATACTTTTTTAGTCGTTTAGTTATTCCACTGATTTAGGGTCAATTTTAATACCCGGGCTCATTGTACTTGAAAGATAAATGCTTTTAATATATACACCTTTGGCTGCAGTAGGTTTAAGTTTATTAATTGTTGACATAAACTCTTTTGCATTGTCAAGAATTTGCTCAAGTTCAAAAGATACTTTTCCAACAGATGTATGAACGATACCGAACTTATCTACTTTAAAGTCAATTTTACCTTGTTTTATTTCTTTTACAGCTTTTCCTACTTCATTGGTAACAGTACCACTCTTTGGATTAGGCATCAAACCGCGAGGTCCTAATACTCTTCCTAAAGCACCTATTTTACCCATGATAGATGGCATAGTGATGATAACATCAATATCAGTCCATCCGCCTTTAATTTTTTCAATGTATTCATCAAGACCGACATATTCAGCACCAGCTTCTTTTGCTTCTGCTTCTGCGTCAGGCGTACATAATACAAGAACCTTTACTAATTTCCCTGTTCCGTGTGGAAGGGAAACAACACCTCTTACCATTTGGTTTGCCTTGCGTGGGTCTACACCTAATCGTACATCAATATCTACTGATGAATCGAATTTAGTGTTAGTGATTTCTTTCACTATGCTAGCAGCTTCTTTAAGAGAGTAGTTTTTTCCTACTTCAATCTTTTCCAAAGCCAACTTTTGATTTTTTGTTAGTTTACTCATGTTTTTAATTGAAGGAATTAATTACTACTAGGGAATTCGCCTTTCACGGTAATACCCATACTTCTCGCTGTGCCTGCCACCATTCTCATCGCAGAGTCAATGGTAAAACAGTTCAAATCTTCCATTTTATCAGTCGCAATAGTTTTTACTTGTTCCCAAGTAAGTTCTGCAATTTTTTTACGGTTAGGTTCTGCTGAACCGCCTTTTAATTTTGCCACCTCAAGTAATTGTATAGCTACGGGAGGAGTTTTGATGATAAAATCAAATGATTTGTCTGAATAATAGGTGATTACAACAGGTAATATCTTACCCGCTTTGTCTTGGGTTCTGGCATTAAATTGTTTGCAAAACTCCATGATGTTAATCCCCTTAGAACCTAATGCAGGTCCGATGGGTGGAGAAGGGTTGGCAGCGCCACCTTTTACTTGCAACTTAATAAGTCCAGCAACTTCTTTAGCCATATTTATTCAATTTTTAAAATTTAGAAAATATTCGAAAAAGAGACAAAAGCGTAACCTTTATTGTTCTTTTTCTACCTGCATAAAGCTTAATTCTAATGGCGTTTTACGACCAAAAATTAAGACCATAACTTTGAGTTTTTTCCTTTCTTTGTTTACTTCTTCAATAATACCTGAAAAGTCGTTAAACGGACCAGATATTACTTTAACAGTTTCGCCAACAAAGTAAGGGATGTTAATTTCCTCTTCGTTTTGTTGCAACTGATCAACAGTACCTAAGATACGGTTTACTTCAGATTGACGCAAAGCGATAGGTTTTGCAGCGGTGTCACCCAAAAAGCCAATAACATTCGGAATTCCTTTAAGTTGATGTACAACTTCTCCTGTTAAAATAGCTTCAAGCAAGACATAGCCTGGCAAATAACTTCTTTCTTTGATGGTTTTTTTTCCGTTACGAATTTGATACACTTTCTCCGTAGGAATTAAAACCTGAAATACATATTCTCCAAGGTTGGTATTCTTGATTTCTAATTCAATATACTCTCTTACCTTGTTTTCTTTACCACTAATGGCACGTAAAACATACCATTTTTTATCCATTTCAGACATTTTTTTTCCTCCGTAATTAGCCTATCAATTTATAGATAAACTGAATGAATTTTTCAAAGCCAAAGTCAATTAACCATACAATTAAAGCAATAATTAGGGAAGCTATTAATACTATAATTGAACTGCTTGTTAATTCTTTGGTGGTTGGCCATGAAACTTTATGAACGAGTTCGTTATAAGATTCTTTGATATAGTTTGTTATCTTCATAAGATTTCTTAATTTGCACGGGTCGAGAGGCTCGAACTCCCGACACCTGGTTTTGGAGACCAGTGCTCTACCAACTGAGCTAGACCCGTATTAAATATAGTAGCTGCACAATGACAACTACTATATTTTGCATTTAGTTATTAAGCTAATATTTCAGTAATCTGACCTGAACCTACAGTTCTACCACCTTCACGGATTGCAAAACGTAAACCTACGCTACATGCAACTGGAGAGATTAAGGTAACTGTAATTTCAATGTTGTCACCTGGCATAACCATTTCAACTCCGTCTGGCAATGAAATTTCACCTGTTACGTCAAGCGTACGGATGAAGAATTGAGGACGGTATTTGTTGTGGAATGGTGTATGACGACCACCTTCTTCTTTTTTCAAGATATAAACAGATGCTTTGAAAGTAGTGTGAGGTGTTACTTTACCTGGGTGAGTTAAAACCATACCACGTTTGATATCATCTTTGTCCACTCCACGAAGTAATAAACCTACGTTATCACCAGCTTCACCTTGGTCTAATAATCTACGGAACATTTCAACACCAGTTACAACTGATTTTTTTGCTCCTGCACCAAGACCGATGATTTGAATTTCTTCACCAACTTTAATGATACCTGTTTCAATACGACCTGTAGCAACTGTGCCACGGCCTGTAATCGAGAATACGTCTTCAACTGGCATCAAGAATGGTTTGTCAACTGCACGAGGAGGCAATTCAATCCAAGTATCAACAGCATCCATTAATTCCATAACCTTATCTTCCCATTTTTCAACGCCGTTCAATGCACCAAGTGCTGAACCTTGAATAATAGGAGTATTGTCTCCATCAAAATCATAGAAAGAAAGTAATTCTCTCATTTCCATTTCAACAAGTTCCAACATTTCTGCATCATCAACAGAGTCACATTTGTTCATAAATACAACAATACGAGGTACGTTTACTTGACGAGCCAAAAGGATGTGTTCGCGTGTTTGTGGCATAGGACCATCAGTCGCTGCTACTACAATAATAGCACCGTCCATCTGAGCAGCACCCGTAACCATGTTCTTAACATAGTCAGCGTGACCTGGACAGTCAACGTGTGCATAGTGGCGATTAGCAGTTGAGTATTCTACGTGTGAAGTATTAATAGTAATACCACGTTCTTTTTCTTCAGGTGCGTTGTCGATAGAATCGAACGAACGTAATTCACAAAGTCCTTTTCTTGCTAGAACTGTTGTAATTGCAGCGGTCAAGGTAGTTTTACCATGGTCAACGTGGCCAATTGTACCAACGTTAACGTGTGGTTTCGACCTGTCAAATTTTTCTTTAGCCATAACGTTAATTTTTTGTTTATTAGAGATTATTTAGTGTGTAAACTTTTTATAAATACATAAGAGCCAATGACGGGACTTGAACCCGTGACCTCGTCCTTACCAAGGACGCACTCTACCAGCTGAGCTACATCGGCAATAGAGCGGAAAACGGGACTCAAACCCGCGACCCTCAGCTTGGAAGGCTAATGCTCTATCAACTGAGCTATTTCCGCAATCTTGTGGGCAGTGATGGATTCGAACCACCGAAGTCGAAAGACAGCTGAGTTACAGTCAGCCCCATTTGGCCACTCTGGTAACTGCCCAGTGATATAATTTTGAGCCTTCAGAGGGATTCGAACCCACGACCCCGAGATTACAAATCACGTGCTCTGGCCAACTGAGCTATGAAGGCTTTTTACGGTTAAAAAGCCGTTCTAACAAAATCTTGCTAAAACGGCTTGCAAATGTAGAGCTTTTTTTTTGAATACCAAAAGAAATAGCAAAAAAATCTATTTAATTGATTTCTTTTCTTTGTATTTTTCTAATTGTCTTTCTATTGCATCAAGGGCTTCATCTACGGATTGCTCAAAAGTATCTGAAGTTTTTGTGGCAAAGAGCTCAGACTGTGGAACAAATACCTTAATATCAGCTTGTTTGTTGTCAGCACTTTCGGGCTTGATAACTTTTAAAGAAACTTCGATAGAGGTAATGGTATCGATTTTTTTATCCAATTTTCCGACTTTTTTTTGGATATACTCTTGTAGTTTTTCTGTAGCGTCGAATTTAATACTTTGAATTTTTACTTCCATAATTGTATTGTTTTAGTTAATCTCTTGGATGAGCTTGTTTATAGCTTTTTTTTAATTGTTCGAAAGTTGTATGTGTGTATATTTGTGTGGCGGCCAAGTTGGCATGACCGAGTAATTCTTTGACTGCATTTATTTCTGCCCCGTTATTTAATAACGCACTTGCAAAGGTGTGTCGGATAACGTGTGGGCTTTTTTTTGTAACAGAACTTACCTTACCAATATATTCTTGCACTATGCGGTATAGCAGCATCGGGTATGCGGGTTTTCCTTTGTTACTTAGAATAAAGGAGTCAGAAGTGCTTTTTATTGTTTCTGCCTTTATTGCTAAGTATTTACCAATGGATTTTTGCAATGTCTTGCTAAATGGAATAAGCCGCTGCTTGTTTCCCTTACCGGTTACTTGCAAAGTTAATGAAAATAAATTGATATCTCCATCTTTTAAATTGATTAATTCGTCCCTTCGGATGCCTGTGTGGTAAAATATTTCGATTACGATTCTGTCTCGTGCATTTTCGTAAGGTGACTTGGTGAAAATATCATCGCTGGATAGGAGTTCTTCCATTTCCATATCTTTCAGAAATACAGGTAGTTGCTTTTTGTTTTTGAGTGCATGGATGCTTGAAAAAGGGGAGGCGGTTGTGATGCTTTGCTTTTTACAGTATGTATAAAAAGATTTTAGCGTAGAAATTTTTCTATTGATAGATGAAATGCTATACTGTGCTTGTTTGAGAGAGACAACCCATTCTCTAGCCAATGATGCATCAATGGTACTAAAGTTGCAGGTGTTGATACGCGAACAGATAAATAACTGAAATTGGGAGAGGTCTTCTTTATATGCAAGAACAGTATGAGAAGAAAATTTCTTCTCATACTGTAAATATGTTATAAAAGAGTTCATCATACATGTTGTATTATGTGCTTATACGCAATAACAAATGTACGACAATTATATTTAAAAGGCAATACTATGATTCTTCTTGCAACTGAAGAT
>JAGNUZ010000080.1 GCA_017986765.1 Paludibacteraceae bacterium
CTACAAATTGCTTATCATAATTCAAGACTCTTTATTATTGTAGGAAACAAGTAATATTCCGCTTATTGTTTCTTTATTTCAGAAACATCTTTTTTCTTATGTAGAAGGATGTAAATAATAGGCAGAATGCCTACTGTATTAATAAGTGCAATGCACAGAAACCAAGCTCGATGAGTATTGCGAGCTGCTTTCCAAAGTGCAATCAGTTTCCAAAGCAAGTCCCATAAAAAAAGTGTGATAATAAATGTCGTTAGCGAATCAAGTCGCTCTACTAAAAGTTGAATCCCTTCCATAATATCTTGATTTTAGAATGATTACTTGTTTGTTATTTACTCTCCAAAAACGAAAAGGAATGTATAAACGCTATACTAAAATAGCATGAAGACGTTTCTTTTGCTGTTACTTTGTACAAAAATACAATATAATTTTCAAACAAACTATTTGTATGACCTGCTTTTTTCTATGGTATAGGAATATAATTTATTGGAAAGATAATTTGAAATCTTGGATGAGCTATTTGTGAAGTAACTCACCTTTGCAATTAAAACGATATGGGTAAAAAAAGGCTGGACATTTCTTTTACGAGTAATCAATCGATTAGTCGTAAAATGTTACTGTTGCATTACTGACGCACTTTTAAAAGAAAAAACCCTGAAACGCTTTTTAATCGAACATTCAGGGCTATTTTGCGGAGAAGATGAGATTCGAACTCACGATACCCTTTAGAGGTATACACGCTTTCCAGGCGTGCCTCTTCAACCACTCGAGCACCTCTCCTTGGTTGTGATATTAGATAGTGCAAGGCAAATTTGGGAAAACTTGACATGCGTTTTTACTGGTTATTGCGGCAATTTTTTCTTCTGTTTGTTGGTAAATTTCACTCAATTTACGCACGACAAAAGGCACATAAGAAGGTTCATTGCGTTTCCCTCTGTTTGGCACAGGCGTTAGATAAGGAGCATCCGTTTCTAATACAATGGCAGATAAGGGTATATGCTGTAATTGCTGTGCAAAGGTAGCATTTTTATACGTTATTATCCCATTTATTCCCAATTTAAAATCACCTGCTGAAAATATTTTTGCAGCCTCATCGGGTGTACCCGTAAAACTATGAAAAATTCCCTTTAGTTTTTTTGCATCAAAATGAGCTAGACTTGATGTTATTTCTGCAAACGATTCACGGCAGTGTATGATGATGGGCAAATTGAGTTTAATTGCAATGTCTACCTGATATTCAAATACATATTTTTGCTCGGAAAGAAACGTTTTATCCCAATACAAATCAATGCCAATTTCGCCAATGCCACTGTAAGCGTGTTGGTTTAATTGCTCTTCTAGATGCGTCAATTCGTATTGATAATCGTCTTTTACACTCGTAGGATGCAAACCAATTAACGGATAACAAAAATCAGGGAACTGCTCTTGCGTAGCATGCAATCGCTCCGTAGTGGTAGAATCTATATTCGGCAACACCACAAATTTAACTCCTGCACTGCGTGCTCGAGCAACCATCTCTGCTCTATCTGCATCAAATTCGGGCAAATAAATGTGCGAATGTGTATCTATTAGGTGCATAAATAATAATTACAAAAAGGTTTTTAATTCGGATAAGCAATAGATATGATACGTAGGTTCAAAAGGCAAGTTTGTTTTTCTTCCATCATTGTAATAAGCCTGATCAATGCCTGCATTTTTAGCACCAAAAATATCCGCTTCCCAATTATCTCCTATCACCAAACTCTCTGCTTTGCGGGCATTGGAAGAAGTTATGGCATAGTCAAAAAACACTTTCGAGGGCTTATGCTCCTTTACAGCTTCGGACAAAAATACACACTCGAAAAAATGTTGTATTCCTGAATTTTCAAGTTTGTGGTACTGTACTTCCGTAAATCCGTTGGAAACAATAAATAAGCGATAACCTTTTTGCTTAGCATACTGCAATATTTCTTTGGCAAAAGGCTTAAGGTGCGTTTTGGTTTTCACCAACGACAAATACTCGTCGGAAAGCTCAATGTGCTGGTTGCGTGCCACAAAATCAGTATCCCGAAAAGGATAATGAAAACGTTCGTAACGCAAGGAATTTTTATCTATTTTTCCTTGACCATATAGATCCCACAATTCTAAATTTCGTTGTTGAAAAACGGCAAAAAAGGACTGGAAATTAGGATAATATTGATCCAAACGATACGACACAAAAAGTTCCTGCAAGGCTACTTGCGAATTGGTATCGAAATCCCACAAGGTATTGTCTAAATCGAAAAACAGGTTCTTATATTTCATTGTAGGCTCTAGGTAAAAAACAAAAGTACGCAGAGAATTGCTTTCATGCGTACTTTGTTATGAATAAAAACGATGCGTATTTAGTCGATACGCACCAATAGGTATTTTGACATGCTCCAGAAATCGTTTTGATTCTTAATAATCAAGGTATATGTTTTATCTGCTTTTCTTCTCAATTCATATGAGCTAGCTGGGTGTTTTGTTTCGATACTAGCACGTTTTGAGCTAATTTCAATAGCATCTAACTCACGTTTATCTACCGCAGTGAACAAACCGTTGCGGATATTTGATTTCATTTTATCTACATCAATATTGCTTTCTTTAATCTGTTTGCGTGTAGCTAATTTATAATATACACGATTTAAGTCAGCATCTTGTTTCGCAATTTGTTGTAGGTTAGAGGCTTTTTCCACTTCTAAATCAGCTGTTTTGCGTTGGAATGATTGAGACTCAATAACCAAACTATCAATAGTCATATCTTTTTTAGCCAACACGGCAGTTAAAGCTACTAATTCTTGATTTTTTTCCTCCAATGTGGCGGTTAATCTTTTTACAGAAGCACGCAATTCTTTTGATTGAAAAGCTCCGTTTTGCACTTTTCTATCTAATTCTTCAATTTTAGACTTATTATCAGCCAAGATTTGATTGATAGAATTTAAATCGTTCGTAAGACGAGTACGCATAGATTCATTTGCTTGCCCTTCGTTTGCTGAGCTAAAACTAAGCATATCTTGAGATTGTTTAATGGCAGAAAAACCATTATCAATATCTTGTATGAGTGCCATGTATTCATTCATTTCAGCAATTTGCTCTTCTTGCACTGCCAAAATAGAGTCGTTCGTAGCTTTCAAGGCTTTAAATTCCTTACTTTCATATCCGCATGAAGAAAAAAGAACGGCAATAATTGCGGAAAGGAGAATTGTTTTTTTCATAATTGGGGTTTTTATGTGAACATTGTTAATTGCAATTTTCGTGCACAAAGATATATAATCTATTGCATATCAGCACTATTTTCGCCTATGTTTTTTAATAAAAATCAATCCTCGTCTAACAAATCGGCACTTTCTGTTTCTTTGTGTTTGACATTGTATCCTGCTACAACGATTACAAATTCGCCCTTAGGGGCTTTTTGTGTAAAATGGACCATTAACTCAGCCAATGTCCCATTAATCGTTTCGTTATAAATCTTAGAGATTTCGCGGGATACAGAGGCTTTGCGATCAGCACCAAACACCTCAGCGAATTGCGTAAGCGTTTTCAGCACCCGATACGGAGATTCGTACAAGATAATGGTACGTGTTTCTTGTTGTAATTGAAGCAAGCGAGTTTGTCTACCTTTTTTAGGAGGTAAAAAACCCTCAAAGCAAAACCTATCCATAGGCATACCCGAATTAACCAAAGCTGGCACAAAAGCGGTAGCCCCAGGCAAGCATTCTACTGGAATACCCTGCTCTACACAGGCTCTCACTATTAAAAAACCAGGATCGGATATCCCTGGCGTACCCGCATCAGAAATAACCGCAGCTGTTTGTCCCCCGAGCAATCTATCTACAATATTTTGCAAACCCTTGTGTTCATTAAATTTATGATGAGCAATGAGTGGGTTTTGAATTTCAAAACGTTTAAGCAAAACGGCACTGGTTCGGGTATCTTCGGCTAGAATAAAATCCACCTCTTTAAGCACTTTTATAGCCCTAAAAGTCATATCTTCCAGGTTTCCTACAGGTGTGGGCACGACATATAATTTCATGTAAAGATGGTATTTTTAGATTCTATTAGTATCAAAATAGCAGGTGTAACTACCCCTTGAAGTAGGCTTACGCCGAAATGTGAGCAAAACGCTTGTGCAGAATCTCTATAAAATAGAGATACGAATCATTCTCTTTTTGCATATCGAAATGCGTATCCAAATACTCCTCCGCCTCTTCTAATGAGCTACATTTATTGAGCAAATCGATGGTTTCCATCATTATTTGCTCGTTGCCACCAAACAGTTCTCTTTTGAATCGAAAGCGGTCATTAATACCTATTGCTCTACGCAAATCAGTAACCAAACGGGCATCTACAGCACCCATTTTGGTCGCTAGATTAGGTTTTGAAAATTTGGATTTCTCTTCTTTCATAATAGGCGTAACCAAAGGAGGAGCAGGTTCTTCTTTCGCAACTACTGTAAAATCTGGTGTTTCTTCCATATCTTCATCAAAAAAAACTGTATGACTAACAGGCTCCTCTATCACGACTGGGTCAGCAACTACGAAACTTTTCTTTATTTCCTCAATCTCTTCTATTTTAGAATTAGTAGGAGAAGGTTCAAGTATTTCTTCCTCTGGCATATCGTTCAATAATTCAGTAAAATTCGCTTCCAAATACCTAAACTTATACCTAACCAATGTCGAAATCACAGAATTTACAGCAGTTGTTCTACGCAAGCTATTGAGTATAATGTCCAACTCTTCGATGTCTTTGAGCATTTGGTCAATTAAAATATTTTTTTTCATGAGCCTTGATATATAAAGAATTTAATTAATTTTGCAAAAATACGAATTAAACTCAAAAGCAACAAATGATACACCTAGAATCATCTCGCTATTCGGAAAAACGCCGAGGCTCTATCGAAGTTGTGTGCGGTTCAATGTTTTCAGGAAAAACAGAAGAACTTATACGGCGACTAAAACGGGCTAAAATAGCACGCTTACATGTAGAAATATTCAAACCTGCTATTGATGTACGTTATTCTGAAACAGAGGTTGTTTCGCATGATAAGAATTCGATTTTATCAACCGTGGTAGATTCGTCTCAAAATCTCCTTTTGTTATCCAACGAGGTAGATGTTATCGGTATTGACGAAGCTCAATTTTTTGATATGGGACTAGTAGACGTGTGTACTCGTTTAGCAAACATGGGGTTACGTGTTATTGTAGCTGGTCTGGATATGGATTTCAAAGGCAAACCTTTCGGCCCAATGCCTGCACTGTGTGCCATAGCCGAACATGTTACGAAAGTACATGCCATTTGTGTTACATGCGGTCATTTGGCTCAATATTCGTATCGCTTATCCAATTCGGACAAACAAGTACTACTTGGAGAAACAGCAGACTACCAACCCCTATGCCGCGAATGCTACCAAGAAGCAATGAGCAAGCAAGTTGAGACATAAATAGCATACCCTCTCTGTTAATAACTTTCGAGTTAGATGTTTTGTAATCAGTAAATTTCATTGTATTTTTGCAAAAACAAACACCACATGAGGAAGCTTGATAATTCCAACGAACGATTTGATCAGTTGCTGAAAAGCTACGAGTCGAACCTGTCGGGTGGATATTTTGACGCTGACGAAATGGAGCAATTGGCAGAATATTACCTCCGACGCATGCGTGTAAAAGATGCCAAGCGTGCTGTAGAATTTGGACTTAAATTACACCCCAACAACATTGGACTTGAAACCTGCAAAATCCGCATATTAATTGAGCAGGACGATTTCCACACAGCCTTACTACTCGTCGAATCCCTCTTAGCCCAGTATTCTTTTGAAATTGATTTGCACCTGTTGCAAATAGATATTTTACTCAAAACAAAGCAAGAACAGAAAGCAGAAAGGAATTGCCATAAACTCATAGAACAACACACAGAGGAGAAGGAGGGCATTTACTTAGACGTTGCATACGTGTACCTTAATAATGAATATTATCAAAAAGCATTGGATTTTCTACTTATCGGTTATATGCTCAATGCAAACAATCTGAACATCTTGTTTGAAATTGCTTTTTGCTACGAAAAAGTAAATCAGGTACAGAACAGTATTGATACCTATCAACGTATTTTAGACATCGAACCGTATTCTGACGAAGCGTGGTTTAATCTTGGACAAGTGTATTATGCCGAAAGAAATTTTCCAAAAGCCATTGATTCCTACGAATTTGCCACCTCTATAAACGAAAATGACAGCATGGCTTGGCAACTAATGGCACATGCTTATTACCAAAACGACAATTATAAAAAAGCAGCCGAAGCGTATTTGATGTATGCTGAACAAATAGAACACAAAGCAACACCTCTTCTTTACGTCGCAGAATGCTACGAAAAAATGGAAGATTTCGATTTGGCATTGCACTACTATTCCAAGGTGCTCGATATGCAAACTAGCAACACAGAAGCATTGATTGGCGTGGGTATTTGTTATTTAGAAAAAGAACAGTTCCAAAAAAGTATCACGTACTTTTTGCAAGCATTGGAGCTAGACTCTAATTTAAGCGAAACATGGGTCTATTTGGGCGAAGCATATATCAATACTGACGATGTCGAAAAGGGATTAAACGCCTACCTCACATCTCTTACACTTAACGAGAATCAACCCGAAACCTTGAGCAGTATTGGTAATTTGTATTTAGAACGAGAAGAGTTTAGTTTGGCTCTACGCTACTACCTCGCCTCTTTTGAACTAGACAGTACAACAGAAAACATCCAGCTATTAGTCGCTATGGCGTATTATGGACTGAAA
>JAGNUZ010000081.1 GCA_017986765.1 Paludibacteraceae bacterium
CATTGATAATCTCGAAAAACGCAGTCATAGCCCTAGGGTCTTTGGATAAAAATACAATTTTATCCCCTTTTTCTACGTTAAAGTTTACATCCTTAAACAATACTTGACCTTCCATGCTATGCGAAAGTCCTTTCACTTCCAGTACCATATTGCCAGGTTCGCGATCGGGTGTAAAAATGATACCAGGGTATTTGCGGGTAGAGGGTTGGATTTCCTCTACATTTAGTTTTTCCAACATTTTCTTTCTGCTTGTAGCTTGCTTTGATTTGGCTACGTTGGCACTAAAACGACGAATAAATTCTTCTAATTCTTTTCGTTTTTCGTCCGCTTTTTTGTTTTGCGATTGTTGTTGGCGTAAAGCTAACTGACTAGATTCGTACCAAAACGTATAGTTGCCTGGTACTAATTGGACTTTACCAAAATCAATATCCACAATGTGTGTGCTAACAGCGTCTAAAAAGTGGCGGTCGTGCGATACAACCAGTACAGTATTTTCGTAGTTAGCCAAATAATTTTCTAACCAATTGATGGTGTCAATATCCAAGTCGTTGGTTGGTTCGTCGAGTAGCAAGTTGTCTGGATTGCCAAACAAGGCTCTTGCCAACAAAATACGCACTTTTTCTTTTCCACTAATGTCTTTCATTAGCGAATAGTGCAAGTCTTCTTTAATACCCAAACCGCTAAGTAACGAAGCAGCGTTACTTTCAGCATTCCAGCCGTCTAATTCTGCGAATTGCTCTTCTAATTCAGATGCTTTGATGCCATCTTCGTCAGAAAAATCTTCTTTAGCATAAATAATATCTTTTTCATTTTTGATATCCCACAGTTTTGTATGACCCATTAATACGGTATCGAGTACAGTATTTTCGTCAAATTCGTGGTGATCTTGTTTTAAAACCGATAGACGTTCATTTGTGCCAAAATGAATAGAGCCTTTTGTAGGGTCTAAATCGCCACTTAATAGGCGTAAAAGGGTAGATTTTCCAGCACCGTTAGCACCAATAATTCCGTAGCAGTTGCCAGGAGTAAATTTTAAATTAACATCTTGAAATAAAGTACGTTTACCAAACTGAATTCCTAAATTAGAAACTGTAATCATATCGTATAAGGTTGTTTTTTATGTTTTTTTTTTGAAGTACAAAGGTAATCATTTTATTCGACTTAAAAAACGCCTTTTTCAATGATAGGAACTATTCGTACTTATTCGTGAGCGTGATGATGATCTTCGCAAGAATGCTCAGTGTGGTTGTGATGTTGATGCCCGTCTTCAAAAAAGTAGATAGACACATAATATATACCCACTAAAATAAGAATAACGGCTACACTGCGTTTAATCCACTTGTCGTAACGGTGAATTTTTTCGTTAAACGAATGCAAGTTTGATATGCTATATGCTAGTAACCACGCCATAAGTGCGACAGGAATACTCGTGCTGAGTGCAAATAACACAGGCAGTAGATAGCCAATAGGCGATTGTACAGAAACAGGTATAAGTATGCCGAAAAACAAGGCGGCGCCATAGGGGCAAAATGCCAAAGCCAACACTATACCTAATACAAAAGGACCGAAGTTGCGTTTGCTCTTAAACTCTTGCACCTCGTGGTGAGAATCGCAATGTTGGTGTTTGTGTGGTTTAAATAAATCAAGCATAAATAAGCCCACAACTAAAAAGATAATACCAATAATTAACTCTCCGTATGAGGAGAAAAAAGCCTGCATAGCATCGAGGCTAGACGTGGATTTGAGGACAAACAAGAGCAAAATGCCTATGACTGCATAGCTCAGTATCCTGCCAGCAGTGTAGAGTAATCCGTTGATAAATACTTTGCGTTTGTCGCGAATATCTTTGCCTAAATAAGCAATCGCTCCAATATTCATTGCCAAAGGGCAAGGGTCGATAGCCACTAATATCCCTAGCAATAGTGCAAGTAAAATGGGGAATTCAGAAAATGTATGTAAAAGTTCCGTATAGTTCACGTGGTGTGGTTTTTAATTATCGTGCAAAAATACGATTAAGTTTGGATAATGATAGAGGCTAATTTCCTAAAAATCTAAAAAAATACAGTTTATTTATGTGCTACATACATACGAGCCAGTCCGAAAGAAAATGCCGTATGTTGTACCGAAGAGAAACCTGCTGCTTGCAATTTCTGCATAAATTGAGCGGGTTTTGGAAAGTGGAGTACCGATGTATATAGGTAGGTATACGCCGATTTATCTTTCGAAATTAAGCCTCCAATAAACGGAACAATGTATTTGAAATATAGATTATAGAAAAAGAAAAGCAGCTTGTTTTCTGGAACAGATAATTCGAGAATGATAATTATTCCATTTTCTTTTACCACTCTTCGCATTTCTTTTAAGCCGTTTTGTAGATTTTCGAGGTTACGTACACCAAAAGCCACTGTTACCGCATCAAAAGAATTATCATCGAAGTCCATTCTTTCGCAATCGCCATATTGGAGTTCAATTTTCTCGCTTAGGTTCTGTTTTGTAATTTTCTTTTTGCCAATGGCAATCATGCCTTCGGCGATATCAATTCCTACGACCTTGTTTACACCAGCTTTTGCCAATGCAATAGACAAATCGGCAGTACCACACGCCACATCAAGCACCGTTTTTTGCGTATGCTTTACAATTTCTTTCACGGCTATTTTCCGCCACCGTTTGTCGATGGAAAGAGATAGGATGTGATTCAAGCTGTCGTAGTTCGTGGCTATCCGATTGAATAATGACGATATATAGTTTTTTTTGGCCATATACTATAAAAATCCGAGTTCTAATTGAGCCTCTTCCGTCATCATACTTCTATCCCAAGCAGGTTCAAATACCAAGTTGATATTTAGTGCAATAATTTCTTCGATGCTCTCAATTTTCATTTTTACATCTTCCAAAATGAAATCTGCCATTGGGCAGCCAGGAGAGGTGAGCGTCATTTCCAAATCAACCGTTTTGTCCTCTTTTACATCAATATTATAAATAAGTCCTAAATCAAAAATATTGACAGGTATTTCAGGGTCATAAACCGTACGTAGCATGCGAACGATTTTATTTTCTATTTCCAAAAAGGAGGTGTTATTTTCTGATGTTTCCATATTATTTTATTTTTCTTTTTTTTGTGGTAAATATTCAAGTTGTATATTGCTCATCGCATTCCACATAGAGGAACGAATGGCAGGGTTTAGTTTTTCAAGCGTAGCGAGCATCTCTTTCATATTTGTTCTGTACGAATCTTTTTCGTACGGACAATTTTTTGCTTGCGTTTTATATTGTCTGATAGTTGATAGTTTTAGTAATTCTTGTTCGGTGAGCAAACACATCGGACGAATAATGCTCATCTCAAATTTATTCATTTTGAGAATAGGAGGCATGGTCGAAAATGCTCCTTGAAAACTCATATTCATCAACAAGGTTTCCAGCATATCATCTTGATGATGCCCTAAGGCTATCTTGTTACATCCAAACTCTTTAGCTATGTCAAATAGTTTTTTTCTGCGTGTCCATGAGCACAAAAAACAAGGTGACTTGCGTTTGTCGGTACTGGCATCGAAACTTCCTACTCTGTGTACAAAAGGAATGGCATAATTATCGCAAAACTGCTGCAAATACTTGACATCCGAAGTGTACTCCATATTATCAAGCGAAATATACGCTGCTATAACTGAAAAAGCAGGTTTGTGTATTTTTTTTCGTTCGCCCAATAATTCGAGTAAAGCGAGGGAGTCTTTTCCGCCCGAAAGTCCCACTAAAATAACATCTCCATCCGCAATTAATTGGTAGTCTTGTATAGTTTTACTAAATTTGCGTTGTAATGAAACGATATACTTTTCTTCTTCCTTACTAAGGATGCTCATTTTTAGTCCCTTTTATTCAACAAAAGTACTTCTTTTATTAAAATTTACAAGCTTAAAAATTCATTATATTAATTAAAACTACTAATTTTGCTGAGTTTTAGAATATTATATTATTTAACACCTAATTATGGCTGAGAAAAAATTAAATTTATTAGCAGACTTTCCCGCTGTTTCGACAGAAGAGTGGATGGCTAAAGTTACAGCTGACCTAAAAGGGGCTGATTTTACGAAAAAACTTGTTTGGAAAACCAATGAAGGGTTTAACGTCCTGCCTTTTTATCGTTCAAGCGACATTGAAAACATCAAAACAACCGATACTATTCCTGGAAAATTCCCTTTTGTACGAGGAACAAAATCGGATAATGATTGGTATGTGCGTCAAGACATTGTCGTTAAAAATACCAAAGATGCCAATAAAAAAGCCTTAGAAGTATTAAACAAAGGAGTTACATCTCTTGGCTTCAAACTAAATAGTGATGATGTATCAGCCACTTATATTGCACAATTACTAGATGGTATTGTTGCCGATTGTGTAGAGTTGAACTTTAGTATTTGTACGAGTCATTCTGCTGAATTAGCAGGTTTATTGTCAGCGTATTTTCAAACAAAGGCGTACGATGTGTTGAAACTGAAAGGTTCAATCAATCTAGACCCTATGAATGCGATGTTGCTTCGTGGCAAAGATTTTGACAAAGCGAGCATTGTAGCTCTTACAAAAGCAACTATTGAGGCTATCGCTCCGCTTCCTTTCTACCGTGTGGTAGGGGTAAATGCAACAACCTTGACAAACGCAGGTGCGTTTATTGCAGAAGAATTAGGATATGCCTTAGCGTGGGGAAATCAATACTTATCGCTTATGATAGAAGCGGGTGTGGATAAATCGCTAGCTGCAAAAAAAATAAAGTTTAATTTTGGTGTTGGTGGCAACTATTTTATGGAAATTGCCAAATTTAGAGCCGCCAAATTATTGTGGGCACTTATCGTAGATGCTTACAAACCAGAATGTCGCCGTACAGATTGCAATGATACCGTAGAGGGTATTTGCAAATGTGCTGCCAAAATGCATATTCATGCAGAAACCTCAGAATTTAATAAAACGATCTATGATGCGAACGTAAATATGCTTCGCACGCAAACAGAAGCGATGAGTGCAGGTCTTGGTGGTGTTAATTCCTTGACTGTATTGCCATACGACTCAATATACAAAAGTCCCGATGACTTGTCGGAACGTGCAGCCCGCAACCAACAATTGTTGCTAAAAGAAGAATCGAATTTTGATAAAGTGGTGGATGCATCGTCAGGTTCTTATTATATAGAATCATTGACTAGCGAGATAGCTAAGAAAGCGTGGGATTTATTTCTAGACATCGAAGAAAAAGGTGGTTTTTATGCTGCTATCCAAGAAGGTAGTGTGCAACAAGCCATTAAAAAAACAGCTGCTGCTCGTTTGAAAAACGTGTCTAGTCGCCGCGAAGTATTGCTAGGAACCAATCAGTTTCCTAATTTTAACGAAAAAGCAAGCCAAAAAGTACAATCTACTTCTAAATCAAGCTGTTCCAAAGAATCAGCTATTGAGCAATTGTGTCCAGTGCGTGCAGCCGAAGAGTTTGAAACCTTGCGTTTTGCTACTGAAAAAGCAACGAAACGTCCGAAAGCATTTATGCTTACCATTGGTAGTTTGGCTATGCGTTTGGCTAGAGCACAATTTGCCTCTAACTTTTTTGCCTGTGCAGGATATGATGTGGTAGATAATTTAGGTTTTAAAACCATCGAAGAAGGTATCGAAGCTGCTAAAAAAGCCAATGCTGATATAGTTGTATTATGCTCTAGTGATGATGAATATGCTGAATTAGCCCCTCAAGCTTTTGATTTGGCAAAAGGAAACGCTATTTTAGTGATAGCAGGAGCTCCAGCTTGTACTGATGAGTTAAAAGCCTATGGCATAGAGCATTTTATCAATGTTAAATCCAATGTGCTGGATACTTTACGTACCTTTAATGGTTTATTAAAGATTAACCAATAGAGATGAGTCCAACTACAAAAAATTGGATAATTGCTACACGCCCATGGTCGTTTCCTGCATCGGCAATGCCTGCTTTGTTTGCTATGGCGTATGTTTTTTACATGCAAGATAGCATAGAGTTAATCCATTGGGGGTATGGTGTGTTGGCTTTGCTGGGAGCAGTTGTGTTTCAGGCAAGTGGCAACTTGATTGGCGATTTTTTCGACTATAAATACAATGTTGATAGAAAAGAGTCTTTTGGCTCAAGTCGCATGTTGGTAGATGGAGTGTTTACGCCTAAAGCTATTCTATCCTTTGGTCTTGTATTACTGGGTTTGGGTATTTTACTCGGATTATTTTTATGGTCAGTTACAGGTATTCATTTACTTTGGATAGGTATAGTGGGAGCCTTGGGAACGTTTTTTTATTACAAACTCAAGTATATGGCTTTGGGAGATGTATTGATTTTTATCATTTACGGACCGCTAATTGCCTTAGGTACAGTTTTTGTTATGACCAATCAGTTGAATTGGCAGGTTGTCGTGTTGAGTATTCCAATAGCTTTTTTGGTGGTTAATATTTTGCATGCAAACAATATGCGTGATATGTGTGATGATAAATTAGCAAACATCAAAACACAAGCCTTGTTACTTGGCGAAAAAGGTTCTCGTATTCAATATACATTTTTAGCTATCGGAGCTTATGTAGCTGTTGTTATTTTTGTATTATTAAATATGGTATCGCCTTTGGCTTTGTTAATAATAGTTACCTTGCCTCTTGTCAAAAAGAATATCAATTTGATGAAACAAGCAAAAGTAGATAACCCAGAAATTATCAAAGATTTAGATGCGATGTCTGCCCAGTTGGTAATGGCGTTTACATTAACGTATGC
>JAGNUZ010000012.1 GCA_017986765.1 Paludibacteraceae bacterium
GCTATACATAATACTGCTTGCAATTACTATTATATACGATTGTGTGGAAACTCCCCGTTTTTTCGTTTCGAGCAAGGCGAACATAGTTAGTACGGCGTACATGGTAATGTGTATCCATTTATCTACAAAAGGAATGTTTGGCAAATGCATATCGCCAGAGGGTTTAGCCAACGAAAGATAGGCAATAATGAGGGCGATAATGCCTGTTTTCCAATAAGATTTGAGTAGATGAGCCATGTGTTATACCTCTATTATATCTTCCATAATGGAATCGGATACAAAAATACCTTTTTCAGTAAGACGTACAAAATTATCTTCCGCACAAAGCTTGTTCGTATCGATGTATTTTTCACATTGTTTTAAAAAATAGTTCAGTTGTTGTTCTCCAAAAAGTGTTTTAAGTTGCAGCGTATTTACTCCTTTTTTTGTACGCAAAGAGGTAATTACAAAATCATTGTATTGCTCTATTTTCGTCAGCATTTCCAGTTCAAAATACTCGGTATTTTCTTCTATTCCTGTGCAATATCCAATGATAGAGGCTTTGTTCCATTGGCGAGAGGTTAAGTTATACGAGTGAGCAGATGCCCCTAAACCAATATACCGCACGTGTTCCCAATACGAAGAATTGTGTTGCGACTCATAGCCAGAAAGTGCGAAATTGGATATTTCATAGTGTTCAAAACCCGCTTGTGTTAGCTTGTTGATAAGTTCCTCAAAATACAAAATACTATCCTCTTCGTCAGCTTCTTTTATCTTTTTGGCTTGCAGTTGTTGATAGAAAGGTGTGCCTTTTTCGTAGGTTAAATGATAGGCAGAAATATGTTGTACTTCGAGCGAAAGGGCTTTTTCTAAGCTTTTTTGCCATGTTTGCATGCTTTGGTTTGGTAGGCCGTACATTAGGTCGATACTGATATTGGTAAAGCCATATTGCTGTGCAAGGCTCACCGCTTCAATGGCTTGCTCTGCCGAATGGCGACGACCCAATAGCTGTAATTCTTCGTTGTAAAAGGACTGAATGCCAATACTTAGGCGGTTGCAACCAACAGCTTTAGCCGCCAGTAGAAAATCGCTGGTAATATCATCAGGGTTTGCCTCAATGGTTATTTCTGTTAAGTTAGCAAGGTTAAAATGCGTAGTAAGATTGGAAAAAATAAATGCTAATTCCTCTTTTTGCAATAAGCTGGGTGTGCCACCACCAAGGTATAAGGTAGTTATATTTTCTTGTTGAGGAAGGTAATTTTTTCGTTGCTCCATTTCTATAGATAGAGCCTGCAAGTACCGCTGTGTAAGTTCAGTGTTGGTATGAGAATAAAAATCGCAATAATGGCACCGTTGTTTGCAAAACGGAATGTGTATATAAATTCCAGCCACGCTACTTTAGTTTATGTAAAAGCTATTAGAACCAATTAAATTGCCATCCATAAAAATATCCACTGTATAGGTGCCCTCTTGTGGCTCTTCTTCTCCTAAATTGTAATAGACACACACAGGGAGATTGTTGCCAGTATATTCCACTTCTTTTTTGCAAGAGAAATCTATTTCTTTGTCTTCAAAAGGAAATACGCCACTTTTTGAATTTACGAGTACATTTTTTTTCGGAGTAGTAATACGCAGGTACACCATTTTTAAACCCGCAGGGGTGGTTTGGTTTTTTGATATGGCAAAACAAATTTCAAAAGCCTCCATGCGGCTTGTTCGGCTCGTTTCTCTGCCTTTGCTGTTAAGTGTATTAATCCGTATGTTGCTTGCTTCCAAAATAGACGCTAGCGTTATTTTTTTATCCAAAAGCACCGTTTTTGCTTCTAATTCTTTGGCTGTTTGTACAATATCTTCGTATTGTTTTTGTACTTTTTTATTCTCTCTAAGGAGTTTTTTATTTACCGTATTCAACGAATCTACTCGGGTAACATATACCTGTAGTACCGTGCGAACACTTCCTAACTCATTGCGTAATTGCCGAATACGGCGAGCATTTGTGGCTTTTACTGTGCGTAATTCTTCTAGCAATTGGTTTACTTTTTGCTTTTCGTTTTCGATAAGAAGAAGGAGGGAGTCGTTGCCAGGTTTAAAATGGTAGGTTTCGTATTCCAATGCCAAATTTTCAAACTCATCCAATGATTCTTGTTTGTTGATTTCTAGTTCGGCAATAATTTGATTGAGTTGAGCTTCTTTTTCGTTGTTTTTACCTCGTTCAAACACAAATAAGACCGTAACTACAACGAATATTATAGCAAACAAAACGGAAAATCGCACAATGGTATTTTTATTCATTCCCTTTATAGGTGTTGCAAATTGATGCAAAAGTAGCAAAAAAGCCTTGTATCAACAAGCAATTATCGTGCTATTCATCATAATAAACATGAACGGTAGCAAAGAAATCAAAAAAGTAGTGTCTTTTTTATTACCTTTGTTGGTTCAATTTTATAAAAAAAATAATATGGCTTTACAATGCGGAATAGTTGGCTTGCCCAACGTTGGAAAATCGACCTTATTTAATTGCTTATCAAATGCAAAAGCACAAGCTGCAAATTTCCCCTTTTGTACGATAGAACCCAATGTGGGGGTGATTACTGTGCCCGACGAAAGGTTGAATAAATTGTCAGAATTGGTAAAACCGCAACGCATAGTGCCCACTACCGTCGAAATTGTGGACATAGCAGGCTTGGTAAAAGGAGCGAGCAAAGGCGAAGGCTTAGGCAATAAATTTTTGGCAAATATCCGCGAAACAGACGCTATATTGCATGTATTGCGTTGTTTCGAGAACGAAAATATTACACACGTAGATGGTTCGATAAATCCTGTGCGTGACAAAGAAATCATTGATACAGAATTGCAGCTGAAAGACCTCGAAACAGTAGAAGCACGCATCAGCAAGGTGCAAAAACAAGCTGTAACAGGAGGAGATAAAACAGCTAAAGCGGTGTATGACATTTATGTACAATACAAAGAAGCCTTGTTGCAAGGTAAATCTGCCAGAACGGTGCAGCTCGACAAGGAGCAAGCCAAAATGGTAAAAGATTTGTGTTTGCTGACCAATAAACCCGTAATGTACGTGTGCAATGTGGACGAAGCTTCTGCTGTACATGGCAATGCTTTTGTAGATGCTGTACGCGAGGCGGTGAAAGGCGAAAACGCAGAAATAATCATTGTAGCAGCAGCTACTGAAGCGGATATAGCTGAATTAGACACCTACGAGGAGCGTCAGTTATTTTTAGAAGAAGTAGGCTTGACCGAATCGGGCGTTGCTCGTTTAATTAAATCAGCCTATAAATTACTCAATTTAGAAACCTATTTTACGGCAGGAGTACAAGAAGTGCGTGCGTGGACATACGAAAAAGGCTGGAAAGCACCACAATGTGCAGGCGTTATTCACACAGATTTCGAAAAAGGATTTATTAGAGCGGAGGTAATTAAGTACCAAGATTTTACAACACTGGGTTCAGAAGCTGCTTGCAAAGAAGCGGGTAAAATGAGCGTAGAAGGAAAAGAGTATATAGTACAAGATGCTGATATTATGCACTTTAGGTTTAATGTGTAGGAAGTAAAAACTACATTATATAGAATTGAGAAAAGGAAGAATCGAAAGGTTTTTCCTTTTCTCTTTTATAGCAAAGAGGAGTTGCTATAAAAAACAAAAGGTAGTCTCGCCTGACTACCTACTTGCTAACCTTAAAATCAAATACTATGAAAAAATCATACTGCGAAGATATACCTCTGTGCGTAATTTTATGTTATCAGCCTTTCTAATTCGTTCTAAATTAACAGATTTTCGGTTTTATATTACAAAAAGATTACAAATATTGTTGCACAACATATTTTGACTATTGGTTTTTTACGAACTATTCTTTAAATTGCACATCGTTTTTCTTCCCTTCTTTTGAGATTTTGTTTATAACTAGTGAGTAACCTTAAATACAAACAATCGGTATGAAAGTGTATCAAACAAACGAAATTAAGAATATCTCCATCGTGGGATCTTCTGGCTCAGGTAAAACAACCCTCACTGAAGCCATGCTCTTTGAGAGTGGTGTGATAAAACGAAGGGGGAGTGTTGCTTCTAAAAATACAGTGTCAGATTATTTCCCTGTAGAACAGGATTACGGGTATTCTATTTTCCCGACTGTTTTTTATGCTGAGTGGATGAACAGAAAATTGAATATGATTGATTGTCCTGGAGCCGACGATTTTGTGGGCGGACTCATTACCTCGCTCAGCGTAACCGATACCGCCTTGATGCTTATCAACGCACAACATGGTGTAGAGGTGGGCACGCAAAATCAGTATCGCCAAATAGCACAACTGCGTAAACCGTGTATGTTTGTGGTAAACCAACTCGATCACGACAAGGCTGATTTCGAAAAATCGGTAGATGACTTGCGTCAACATTTTGGCAAAAAAGTAGTGCTTATTCAGTATCCGATACAAACAGGTGCAAATTTCAATGCGGTAATTGACGTCTTGTTGATGAAAATGTACACGTGGAAACCCGAGGGAGGAGAACCCGCAATCAGCGAAATACCGGCCAATGAAATGGAACGAGCATCCGAATTGCACAATATATTAGTAGAGGCTGCCGCCGAAAATGAAGAGGGATTGATGGAAAAATATTTTTCTGATGGCAATCTCACAGAAGAAGAAATGCGTATGGGCATACGATTTGGGTTATTGCACCGAGATGTTTTCCCCGTGTTTTGCTTGAGTGCGGGCAAAGATATGGGTGTGCGTCGCTTGATGGAATTTTTAGGAAATATAGTGCCGTATGTACGAGATTCTCCCGCTCCTATTACTACTAAAGGACAAGAAGTGCCTCCTTTGAAAGAAAATAATACCTCTATTTATGTATTCAAAACCTCTATCGAACCACACATTGGCGAAGTGAGTTTCTTTAAAGTAATGTCGGGTTCGGTAAAAGAAGGCGACGACTTGTACAATGCTACTCGCCAAAGCAAAGAGCGCTTAACTCAACTATACAACGTATGTGGGTCAATTCGGACCAAAGTAGAAGAATTGGTAGCAGGGGATATTGGTGCAACAGTAAAATTAAAAAATACCCGTACTTCAAATACCTTAAATGGCAAAAATGCTGATGGGCAATTTAGTTTTATAAAATACCCCGAATGGAAATTCAGACGAGCCATTTCTGCTGTTAATCAGGCAGAAGAAGAAAAATTAAGCGAAGTATTAACCCGTATGCACGAAGAAGATCCAACGTGGATAATCGAATACTCCAAAGAGCTAAAGCAGCTAATTGTGCACGGACAAGGTGAATTTCACCTCAAAACACTAAAATGGCGTATCGAAAACAACGATAAAATTGCCATTCAATTTGCCAACCCACGCATACCGTATCGCGAAACGATAACCAAAATAGCCCGTGCCGACTATCGCCATAAAAAACAATCGGGAGGCTCTGGTCAGTTTGGCGAAGTACATTTGATTATTGAACCTTACGTAGAAGGTGTTCCCGAAAAAGAAGTGTATAAAATGAATGGACAAGAATTTAAAATTTCCGTACGCGATAAGCAAGAATATAACTTGGAGTGGGGCGGTAAACTTGTGTTTATCAATAGCATTGTGGGTGGGGTAATTGATACCCGTTTTTTGCCCGCTATACAAAAAGGTGTAATGGATTGCATGGAACAAGGTCCGCTAACGGGTTCGTATGCTCGAGATATTCGTGTCATTGTATATGATGGCAAAATGCACCCAGTAGATTCCAACGAGATTTCTTTCCGCTTAGCGGGAAAATATGCCTTTAGTGAAGCTTTTAAAAATGCAGGTTCTAAGGTGTTAGAACCTATTTACGATGTAGAAGTGCTGGTTCCAAGTGACAGCATGGGCGATGTAATGAGCGATTTGCAAGGTCGCAGAGCCATGATTATGGGCATGGAATCGGATAACGGCATGGAGAAAATTTTTGCCAAAGTGCCCTTAAAAGAAATGAACAGCTATTCAATTTCTTTGAGTTCGAATACACGAGGAAGGGCTTCTTTTAACATGAAATTCGCAGGATACGAACTTTTGCCAAGTGATGTGCAAGATGCTTTGCTGAAAGAGTATGAGAAAAACAAAAAACAGGATTGATTTTTTTGAATACGCAAAAAGAGCTCTATCGATCCGATAGAGCTCTTTTTTAGTTAGTAGAAATAGGGTTATCCTTATCTATTCAAACGAGCAGAAAGTACCCAAGGGCTAACTTGACGCACGTTGGTAATGATCATTTGGGTTCCATTTTCGCCTTCGATTCCAGCAAGTGCGGCAGTCATTACAGCTACAATCTCGTCTTCGTTTTCTTCCTCATCTATTTCAACAGTGGGTTGCGTAGGAGCAGCGGCTTGTACAGGCTGTGGTTTTGGCGTTTCTGGGGCAGTGTTTAGCGTACCATTTTTACGCATCTGAAAGAATTTTTCTGCTACTTGTGGCAACAAAGCGTAGGTTAATACGTCTTCGTCCTGTATCATTAAATCCTTAATTGCTTCGCGTGTTTTTGCCAATTCAGGTTCTATCAGGTCGGCAGGTCGGCAAGTGATAGCCTCTTCGTCACCCAAAATTTTCTTTTTGAACTCATCCGAGATAGGAGCAGGCGTTTTTCCGTATTCGCCTTTTATTATTCCTTTCGATTCTTTCGGTACCATTTTGTAGCGTTCACCCATCAATACATTGAACAAGGCTTGTGTGCCCACAATTTGGCTCGAAGGAGTTACCAATGGCGGATAGCCAAAATCTTCGCGTACGCGAGGTACTTCGCGAAGCACTTCTTCGTATTTATCCATTGCATTCGCTTGTTTGAGCTGCGATACCAGGTTTGAAAGCATACCACCAGGTACTTGATAGATAAGTGCATTGACATCTACGCCTAGCATTTTTGTATCTAAGAGTTTCTCCTCTATCCATTTCTCTTTCAGAGGAAGGAAATATTCGGCAATTTCGCTTAGTTTTACTAAATCGAGTTCTGTGTCCCTTTCGTGTCCTTGCAAAGTAGCCACTAAAGGCTCTGTAGGAGGCTGAGACGTGCCCAATGCCATCGGCGAGATAGCCGTGTCCACCACGTCCACGCCAGCTTCAATGGCTTTCAGTAGCGTCATAGACGCTACGCCACTGGTATAGTGTGTGTGTAGTTGAACAGGTATTTTTACGGTTTCTTTTATCGCTTTTACCAATTCGTATGCATCGTAAGGTTTGAGTAAGCCAGCCATATCTTTGATACAGATAGAGTGGGCACCCATACTTTCGAGAATTTTGGCATCTTTGGCAAATAGCTCCAAGTTGTGCACAGGGCTAGTCGTATAACAGACACAAGCCTGTGCATGACCGCCTTCTTTGATACACGCTTTGATGGCGGTTTCAATATTACGAGGGTCGTTGAGTGCATCAAAAATACGGATAATATCCATGCCGTTTGCAATGGCTTTTTGCACAAAATATTCAACCACATCATCAGCATAATGCTTGTATCCGAGGAGGTTTTGTCCTCTCAATAGCATTTGTAATGGAGTCTTTTTTGCTACGTCTTTAATTTTGCGAAGTCTCTCCCAAGGGTCTTCGTTCAAAAAACGTATGCACGAGTCAAACGTAGCACCGCCCCACGCTTCTAGAGAATGGTAGCCGATGTTATCCATTTTTTCGAGAATGGGGAGCATATCTTCTGTGCGCATACGAGTAGCAATCAGCGATTGATGTGCATCCCGCAATACTGTTTCTGTAATTTTAACTTTTCCCATTTCTACTTTTTTTATTCTATAATTACTAATACATCACCAGCCGCTACCGAAGAGCCTTCCTTCGCTTTGATGGTGATTACTTTTCCGCCAACAGGTGCATGTAGGTTATTTTCCATTTTCATGGCTTCAAATACCAATAGGTTATCGCCTTCTTTTACCACATCGCCTTCTTTTACCAATATTTTCATAATATTGCTAGGCATAGGAGCTGTTACCTTGTGTCCGCTTCCGCTAGTTGCTGCATTTGTGGGTTTCGATACGCTTACGCTTGGTTTGATACCCATAGCAGGTGAGCTTGTTTGCATTTGTGCTGGAGCGTTTTGTTTTACTTCAACAACTTCTACTTCGTATTGTTTTTGGTTAACGGTGATAAGGTACTTTTTCATATTTTATTTAGAGTTAATCATGTTGGTACAGAATCCATTTGCTTTGTTAAGCCTCTTGTAATGGTTGACAGATGGATTTTTCTTTTCGCGAGAAAATTAACTACAAATATAGGATTATTTTTGTAAATCGGAAGTTCTTTTTTGCAAAAAAGTAATAAGCAACATGCTCTTTTGTACTGTTTTAAAAATTAACGAGTAAAAAAGAGCATGAAAGCAATAAAGGAGTAAACGAATGGAATAGGCAGGCTTATTTTCCTTTTTTCAGGGTAAAGTAAAATTCTAATCCGCCTGTTGTGCTATTTTTGGCTTCGATCGTGCCATTGTGGAATTGTACGGCATGTTTCACAATGGAAAGTCCCAAGCCTGTGCCTCCGTTGCTACGGCTTCGTCCTTGGTCGATGCGTACAAATCGGTCGAATATTTTTTTCAAATAATCTTGTTTCACGCCACAGCCTGTATCGTAAAATAGGAAATAATAATAGTCGGTATCTTCTTTGTAGCAACTAATACCGATGCTTATTTTTTCACCAGCATAATTGATGGCATTTTCGAGCAAATTCCGAAAAATGGCAAAAATCAGACTTTTGTTTCCTACGATATCCAAGTTCTTTTCTAGGTTGTTTTGAATATCAATTTGCTCGGCATTGATGCCAAAAGTGAGCTCCTCAATGGCTTCTTGTGCCACAGTGCGTAGGTTTACTTTTTCTTTTTCAAAAACAGCGGCAGCCTCTTCCATTTTAGTGATTGTAGCCACATCGTTTATTAAGTCGGATAGCCGTAAAGTTTGGGCATAAGAGCGTTCGAGAAAGTACTGTTTTTTCTCGTCAGAGATGGGTTTATCGCCTAATAATATTTCGAGATAGCCACGAATGCTGCTTACGGGTGTTTTGAGTTCATGAGCAATATTGTTGGTCATTTCTTGTTTAAGTTCCCGATTACGTTCTTTTTCTTGCACGATTTTTTGTTTGCTTTTTTCCAGTTGTTGGTAAATCGCAATTACTTTATTGCCAATTTCGCCCGAATCGGTATCGGGGAATGTAATATTTTTATATTCGATATCTCCTTTTTCTACGGCAGTAACAAATTTTTTGAGAGACGACATCACGTTACCAAATTTATCCGTAAAGTAGATAAGAATAAACAGGGTGATGACGAACATCAAAATAATAATATATAGGATGATGCTATCTCTATGCATAAAATCATCGAGTCGTATTTTATAGGGCAACGAAGTGCGAATGATTGACCCATCGTCAAGTTGTCGAGCAAAATACAAGTAGTCTATCTGTGTTGATTCAGACGAGCGTATGGCAGAGGCTGTTTTTCGGAGTTTAGCACCCAATATTTCAGGTCTATGAGCATGGTTGTCGGCTTGGTTAATATCAAAAGCATTGTCGAATACAAGTTTTCCTTCGGGATTAATTAAAGAGAGTCGTATATTGCTGGGCAATAAGTGCAATACAGCAGCCGTGTCTTTGTTTGTTGCTAAATAACTATCAACAACTTCGGTATATACATTCAGCGTAGATTCGAGGTTATCGGTTTTAAATCGTTTCTCACGGTTTAGTTGAATGCCAATGTCCACAATCACATACAAAAAGAATGTGATTAAAAAATAGATAATAAGTTTTCTTTTATACATCATGGTTTAGTTGTTATCAGGTTCAAAACTATAGCCAAATCCTGCTCTATTGGTAATTTGATTGCCGACAGAGCCGAGTTTTTTTCGCAAACGGGCAATGTGTACATCTACGGTTCGTTCCAGCACAAATGACTCATTGTTCCATACATAGCTAAGGATTTGCTCGCGCGAGAGAAATCGACCTGCTGACCCAACGAGCATCTGTAAGATTAGAAATTCTTTTTTTGTAAGTAAAATAGAAACATTATTTATTTTTACCGTTTTTGTGTCGTCGTCGATTATTAGGTTACCCATTTCGATAACCGTGGATACCGTTTCTGCTAGAGCCATTTTGGGTGATCGCCGTGCAATGGCTTTCATGCGAACCAGTACTTCTTTGAGCGAAAAAGGCTTGGTAATATAATCGTCGCCACCGAGGCTAAAGCCTGTAATTAAATCGTTTTCGGTATTTTTGGCTGTTAAAAAAATAATCGGAATGTTATTTTTTAGTTCAGTACGTAATTTTTTTGCTAGTTGATAACCCGACATACCTTCGAGCATCACATCGAGCAAAATAAGGTCGTGCTCCTCTGATAGTACCGTCAATGCTTCTTCGGCAGAGAGAACTGTATCTACTTCATATCCTTCATTTTCAAGGTTAAAGCGAAGAATTTCGCATAAATCAAATTCATCATCTACTACAAGAATTTTTTTCATGATAGTTGGCTTTTGCTAATGAGTATGTTTAATATCTTTGCCTTCGGTTAAGAATATAACTGCCTCGGCTATGTTCGTTGCTCCGTCTCCAATACGTTCGATGTTGTACGAAATACGTCCAATAGTGAGCGAATCAGCCAGTATGTGGGGATATTTTTCTGGAATAGTCATCGACAACATTTTTTTCTGCAAGTCAGCATGTAATTTATCTACGATATCATCCGACGCGATTACATTTTTTGCAATGTTTTCATCTTCTTTTACAAAAGCAAAGATAGCATTTTGAATCATGTAATTCGCTTTTTCGTATAAAAATGAAATGTCATCTTGAAAAAGCGTGAATAGAGACTCTTTATCTAATAATGCAAGCATGCGTTTGCCTGTGTTGTACAGTAAATCGGCTGCCCGCTCGATATCGCCAATCATATCAAAATAAGCGATTATGCGTCGCAAATCTTTTGCCTTGGGCGAGTTGAGTACGATGGTATTTACAATTTCTTCGCGAATAATTACTTCGCTTCTGTTAATTGACTGCTCGTTGAGTTTCATTTTTTCAAACATTGATACAGGGTCATTATTCCCTTTGATAATCAAGGATAATAACTCCAATTGCTCAATGAGAGTGTTGGACATGCTGTTAAATTCTTCGTCCAAACGGTGCAGGTATTCTTCTCTAATGGTATTCATGGTGTGTGTGGGTAATTTTATAAATGAATCAACCGAATTTTCCCGTTAGGTATTCTTCTGTTTTTTTGTCTGATGGGTTTGTAAACATTTTTTTTGTCGTATCGTACTCGATTAAATCTCCGAGGTACATAAACATGGCGTAGTCTGATATACGTGCGGCTTGCGACATGTTGTGTGTTACAATCACAATGGTAACTTCTTTTTTTAGCTCAACTAATAGTTCCTCAATTTTATTTGTAGCTATTGGGTCGAGTGCCGATGTAGGCTCGTCCATGAGCAATATATCGGGCTTGAGAGCCAAGGCACGTGCTATGCACAGTCGCTGCTGTTGACCACCCGATAAGAATGAGCCTTTTTTTTGCAACATATCTTTTACTTCCGACCAAAGGCCAACATTTTGGAGGCTTGTTTCTACTATTTCATCCTTGTCCGTTTTGGATTTTTTAATGCCGTTGAGCGTATATCCTGCTATCACATTATCGTAAATGCTGAGTGTAGGAAATGGATTGGGACGCTGAAAAACCATACCGGCCATACGCCTCACTTCTGTGGCATTCATTTTGAGAATATCTTTGCCATTGAGCTTAATTTCGCCCGTAATGCTAATGCCAGGGTATAATTCGTGCATGCGATTAATGGCTCTCAAAAGTGTGCTTTTACCACAACCTGATGGACCGATGATGGACGTAATAAGCCCTTTTTGTATATCCGCAGTTACTTTATTCACGGCGTTTTTCCCAGGGTTGTAGGCTATGCTTACGTCTTTAAGAGATAATATGTTGTTATTTATTGTATTCTCCATTTTTTGGCAATTTTTTTGGCAATAATATTCAGTATCAATACGAAAACTAATAAAAAGAGTGACGCACTCCACACCATTGTTTGTAAGTTGGGATCGTTATAAAATTCCCAAATAAGCAAAGATACAGCCGAGTTGGGTCGCATCACATTCCATTGAATCATGGTGCTTCCGAGAGCTGTGAGCATAAGCGGAGCTGTTTCGCCAATTACGCGCGATACGGAAAGCAAAATACCCGTAAATATACCGCCAAAAGCAGCAGGTAGCACTATTCGTAGGATAACGGTAGGGTAAGATGTTCCGAGGGCTAAACCCGCTTCTTTCATACTATTGGGAATCATTTTGAGCGTTTCTTCAGTCGAACGGATGATTAAAGGCAACATCATAATGGCCAATGCCGCACTACCCGCTATGGCTGAGTAGCTTTTCATCGGAATAACTACCCACATAAATGCTACCACGCCTATTACGATAGAGGGCACTCCTTGTAGCAAATCGGCTAAAAAGCGAATGACGGTAGCGTACTTACTCGTTTTATTCTCCGCTAAGTAGATACCTGCAAATATGCCAACAGGAATGGCGACCAATGTAGCCATAAGTACCATCAATAGCGTGCCTATTATACCATTTGCAATACCTCCAGGTATAATTTTCCCAGAGCGTATGGCGATGAGGGCATCGAGCGTTGTGGGTGTCGATTGTACAAAAAAATCGCTGTTCATTAATTGTTCCCATCCATTGATGAGCACTTGTCCGAGTATGGCAAACAAAGGCATAGCCGTAAGCCCTGCAAAAAGGCAAATTAGCACATATATGCCTATGTTTTTTATCTTTCTATATGCTACTGTGTTCATAGGGTGTTCCGTTTGATAATCAGTTTGCCAATAAAATTGATTATCGCTGTGATGATAAATAGCAATAGTCCGATAGCTACCAGCGAAGATAACTTGAGCCCGTATGCTTCGCCAAATTGATTGGCAATAATACTCGCCATGGTATTTCCGATGTCAAAGATTGAATCAGGCATTCTATTGGCATTGCCTATTAACATGGTTACAGCCATGGTTTCGCCCAAAGCCCGTCCTAATGCAAGTATGTAAGCAGAAAATATGCCAGAGCCTGATATGGGTAGAATGATGTATTGAACAACCTCTGCTCGTGTAGCTCCCATGCTGTATGCAGCTTCCTTTAAATCGTTGGGAACCATACGGATAAATTCAGCACTGAGCGATGAGGCATAGGGTATAATCATAATGCCTAATACCACGGATGCTGTTAAAATACCAAAACCTTGTGGCGACAATCCCAGGGACATGATGATGGGGCGTAAGGTGTAAAACCCCCACAATCCATACACAATAGAGGGAATTCCTGCTAATAAATCAACAATCGTACCGAGTACCGAGGCTATCCTTTTCCCTTTAAAATATTCGCCAATAAACAAGGCTACGGGCAAAGAAAACGGCAAACAGAACAAAATACCTAAGATAGATGTGATAACAGTGCCAACAATAAATGCTAAGGCTCCGTATTGTTCACTGCCTTCGGTAGGGTTCCATTCCGAGGAGGTGAGAAATTCAAAAAAACCAAATTCTTTAAAAGCGGGGAGTGCACCACTCGTTAAAGAGTAGAGCATTCCTCCGCTAATAATTAGTATGGTAGTGGCAGCTAACCATAAAAGCGTTTTAAAGGCTTTTTCGGACATTTCGTTTGACTATTTATGCGTACTTATTCTATTGGTTTACCCTGGTAGGTAATCGTTTTGATGTTTTTTTCGGATAAGGCGATTACGTCTTTTGATAATGGTGCATAATGCACTGTGCCTGTTAATGCTTGTGCTTTGTCGCTTAGCAAAAACTGCAGCATTTCGATTGTAGCTTTGGCTTTTTCGATGCTCCGATTACCGTAAGCTTGCTCTTTGTACACCACAATCCATGTAAATCCACTTATTGGATAAGAGCCCGCAGCTGTTGAGTTCGTAATCATTACACGTGTGTCGGCTGGAATTTCGCCTTGTGCGGCAGCTGAAATTGAGTTGGTGTTTGGCAATATAAATTCGCCAACGGTATTCTGAATAGAAGCGATGGGTAAATTAAGTGCAAATGCATATTCAGAACCGATATACCCGATAGAACCATCGGTAACAGCAATAGTACCCGCTACACCTGGATTGCCTTTACCTCCTACACCAGTAGCAAAATTTAGAGATGTGCCTTCGCCAAGGGTATTTTTCCATTCGGGACTTACTTTGCTCAAATAATTGGCAAAAATGGCGGTTGTGCCACTACCATCGGAACGAAATATAGGTGTAATTTTTTTATTTGGCAAGGTAATTTTTGGGTTAATTGCTTGAATGCGAGCATCGTTCCATGTGGTGATTTTACCCATGTACATATCTGCAATAATTTCGCCTGTTAAGTTTAATTCAGTGATTCCTTCTAGTGTATACGATAATACTACTGCTCCCAAACAACTAGGTATGTGAATTACCTCCTTGATTTCAGCCATGCGTTCGTCGTTCAAAAAAGCATCGGTACCTGCAAAATCGACAATACCTTCGGCAATACTGCGTATGCCGCCTCCGCTACCAATACCGCCATAACTCACCGAGTTTCCTGTTTCGGCTTTGTATGATTCAAAAGCTACATTATAATACGGTACAGGAAATGTGGCTCCTGCTCCTGCAAGTTCTACTTTTTTTGTGTCGCAGCTGCTTAACAGGATTGAAACAAGACCTAAGATTAAGATTATTTTTTTCATTGTTTTTTCAGTTAATTTTAGACATAATGATGTTAAAATGATTATGACACAAAGAAACGATTAAGTTGTTTCGAGCTTGTTACGTAGTTGTTACAAAGATGTTAAGTTAAACTGAAAACGCGTAGAGTACGAAACATTATTGTAACAACTTGAAAAACTTTATATATTTTTGTCACACTAAAAATATATAAAGATATAACCTTATGAAAAAAACAATCGCTATTTTTGTTTCTCTTACATTGTTTACTCTGTCTTCCCGAGGGCAAGTAGCAGAAGAGCCATTTAAAATGACAGCCAAACCAACGATTACTATACATAGCAATTTTGCTACAGGATTGAATAACTCATCGAATATTTCAGGATTTAATTTGGAACGCACGTATTTGGGCACCACCTTTGTATTGAGTGAAACTCTTTCGGGACGAGTTCGCTTCGATGTGGGTAGCACCAATCTTGCCGGGTCGGACTTAGAAATGGTGGCTTATGTGAAAAATGCAGAGATTAAATGGAAAGAAGATAATTTTACCTTGAATGCGGGTATGATAAGTACTATACAATTTGCAGCACAAGAAAAATTTTGGGGATACCGCTATCTACTGAAATCTTTTCAAGATGAGTATAAATTTGGCTCTAGTGCCGATTTAGGTGTTTCTGCGGCTTACAAATTCTCCGATATGCTGACCATAGATGCTACTGTGATAAATGGGGAAGGGTACAAGAAAGTAAATAAGGACGATGCTTTTCGCTATGGCGGAGGGTTTCATTTTACACCCATTGAGCCACTTTTGATACGGGCGTATTACGATAGGTATGATGTAGCTAGCGGTGCGGTAGAAATAGCACAAGAGAATGTGAGTTTATTTGTCGGATTATCGCAAGAGCCTTTTTCGATAGGAGCAGAATACAATATTCTCTACAATGCAAGCAAGGTATCAGGCAATGATTTATATGGATATTCAGTGTATAGTACTGTGCAATTGCCTAAAGATTTTGAAGTATATATGCGTTGGGATTATATGTATTCAAGAAACGACTACCACATAGCAAAAGATGGGCAGCTAGGCGTACTCGGACTGCAATACAGTGTAAGTAAATACGTGCAATTGTCACCAAACTTTAGACTTTGGCAACCCGCCTCTGGAGGCGAAGCCACACTTACGGCGTTGGTTAATTTACATCTTAATTTCTAATAAAAAAATAACCGCTGAAGGATATCTCTTTCAGCGGTTACACCTTTTCTTAATCAATAAATAAGCTAATTAGAGCTTTTTTAGGTAAATGGCAAGATCTTGGTTAGATGCTAAATCCATTTCGAAAGTTTGTGTTTCGTATGAAATCATACTTATGGTGACATTACATTTTTTGTTATCTAGTTTAGCAAAAGAAAAGTTTCCATCTAAATCGCTATATGTTTTTTGTCCGTTTACTGAAATTACAGCCCCAGCAATTGATTCGTTTAATTCTGGATCGGCGACTATACCATTAATAGTTTGGACTTTTTCGCTAATGTTTACAGTACGATTCTCTATTAATTTTGCTTGTATTACAGAGATTGCTACGAATATACTAAGTAACATAACTATAGGAAGAATAACTTTTTTCATCTTTTTATTTATTTATATCTGTTATTAATTACACTGCAAAAATACGATAGTAGTGTTACGTGTTGGTTACAAAACAGCGAACAAATAATTACGTTTTATTTATAGTCTTTTTTAGAGATTAGTTTTCCCTTTTCGTCCCACATATACCAAATGCCTGTTTTTTTACCATTGGTATAATTCATTTCGTAACGAAGAGTGCCGTTGTCATCCCAGATTTTCCATTTTCCATTTTTTTGATTATTGAGATATTGAGCTTCGGCTATAAGCAAGGCAGATTCGTTATAGGTACGCCATGTTCCATGTAATTTTCCTTTGCTATACGAGCGGACTTCTTGGGGTTTTCCGTTGGCAAAATACACGACATAGGCACCATCGGGAGCTCCATTAGTGATACGCATTTCCAATTTAAGAGCCATGTTTGTATAGTATTCGCGATAGTCGCCTGAAAAGAGTTTCTTTTGTGAGGTATCCGTAAAGTATATACCTTCGCTTACTATGATGGTTGATTTTTTGGTTTGTGCTATCGCAGAGATGGATAGTATGGTTAACATACAGAGGATGATGATACGTTTCATAACGTGTAATTATTTTGTTTATACAAAAATAGCTAAAAGCTACCTGTTATTTCTAGCAGGTAGCTTTTTATTTAGAATGAAAAATTAGTAAGTTGTATTTTGTGGGTCAAAATTAGCCCAACCATCTGTCCAGTTTTCTGTTCCAAATGCTCCAACAAAGCTTACTTTGGTAAAGAATGCATCATTTTTTATTAAGTCGTAATTGAAGTCCGCCTGGTCAAGTACTGGGCTATTAGCCAATGCTGTAAAGTTTGGATTTGTTAAGTTGAAAGGATTGCTTAGCTTAAGGTCGGCATTGTTGGTAAATGTTCTATTGCTTAGTAGTGCTTGTTCCCAATAGTCTTTGTTGAAATCGGCAGTTCCTTTAGAGTCTTCTTTAAAGTTATTTACTTTAATGCCCGATAAAATGCAGTTTGCTACTACTAAATCGCCATTGGTAGCATTTGCTTGAGCATCACCTTTTCCTCCATTTTCAATATATAATCCATTAGGCCATCCTGCAAATACAGAGTTGTATACTTTTAATTTTGTATTGCGTCTAAGGTGCATTCCTGTGCCAAAATCGCCACTACCACCTTGAGGATCTACTACATCAGAAAGAGAGGTGTATGGTCCAAATAAGCTCACATTTGAGAATATTGGGCTAGTGAAAGGGCTGTTGTTGCTACCGCCAGAGTCATTATCAGATTCAAATCCGTTAGATAGAGATTTGTCGGCAACATTTGGATCTCTTAATCCAACTAGGAATTGAAGTTTACCTGAATAACCATTGTCAGTATCAAATTCATCATCCCATCCTCTGTGTGCGATTAGGTATTTTGCATTTACTGTACCTCCAAAAAATTCGTAAGAATCATCTCCGCAAAAAGATACTTGGATGTATTTAAGGCTTGTAGAACTACCTACACCTCCTAGTGTCAATCCATTTATTTCGTTGTCGGTAGCATATTCAACTCCAGCAAATTCGATACGCACATATTCTAATGCACCCGAATTGTCGTTGTCGTCCAATCCGCCAAATTCGCTACGAGGACCGCCTTCTATTTTGGCTGTTCCAGTAGCACTATTTACTTTGGCATTACCACAAAGTACTATCCCTCCCCAGTCGCCATAGCTACGTTCGCCAGCTGCTTCGTTTGAGGTAAATACGATAGGGTTATTTTTTGTGCCACGAGCCCAAATCTTTCCACCACGTTCAACAATAAGGGTTGCTTTAGATGTTTTGTCTCCTTTTATTATAGTGCCTGGCTCGATAGTTAGTTCGGCGTTATTGGTTACGTAAACAAAGCCTTTAAGCATATATTGTTTATCGCTAGTAAGGGTCATGTCTTCTGTTATTTCCCCTTCAATGCTTACCACTTCGGTTGGAGTGTTTGTGTCTGGTTGACTTGGCTCTTCAGTCGAACATGCAAAAAAACTAGATAGAGCAATGGTAGCTAAGGCTAGATTGATAACGTTAAAAATTTTCTTTTTCATACATAATAATGTTTAGTTTCTTAATTCGTGTGCAAAGTAATGTGTAATATGTTACTAGATAGATACAGAATGATTACGTTTTCGTTTCGTTTTAGGGTTTATAATTTATATGATACACCAATTTGTATATTTATGCCAGGCGTATAGGTTCGCGTTGTTTGTTCGCGAGTTTCTGGTATGCTATTTTTCTTAAAACTTGGAAACTGTTTATATTCTATTGCCGAGTTTAGTAGATCTTTAATACCAAGCTTTATTGTGCAGCTTTCCCCAATGATTTTGTTGATACTAAGGTCTATTATATTGCGTGACATTTCGTACACATCTGGGATATCTTCGTCGCTATTTTGGGCAGTAACGCCAATGGCTGATATCCGTTTTCCAATTACGTTGTACAAGATGGATGCGTTGATGCCCATTTCTTCGTTTTCATAAAACAGACCTGCATTTACCAGATAAGGCGATTGTCCTTCCATCGGGCGATTTCTATTAATACTGCCTTCGGCAAAAAACACGTTGCTTTGGATAAGAGAGCTATTAAATAAGAGGCTAAAGTTTGGTAGCTTGATGAAATCTAGATTCTTTTTAATATCTATTTCTGTACCAATGCTTTGTGCCGATAGGGCATTCGTATAGGTATATTGGTATTGTCCGCCGACTTCAAAATAGCTCAATTCGATTGGATTTTTAAATGATTTATAGAAGATGCTCAACGATATTGTTTCGTTTGGCGAGGGGTATAGTTCGTAACGAAAATCTACATTTTGAATATACGAATTTTTCAATTTTGAGTTTCCTTCGAAAAATGCAAACGCCTCAAAATCGTAATATACGTATGGAGCAATTTCTCTAAACTCAGGTCTGTTTATCGAGTTCCCGTATGCTAAGCGTAACATATTTTTTTCGTTGATGGTATAGCCAATATTTATGGAAGGGAAAATGTCCAATTTAGCTTCGTTTATTTCTACTGGTTTTACGCCATCAGATTCATATCCGTTTAGTCGAATCCAGTTATTTTCAGCACGTACGCCCAAATATATATTTAAGTTTCCGAATGGTAAATTTGCCCCAGCGTAAGCTGCGGTAAGGAAGTTTGCTGCGGTGTATGAATCCGATTTATTTGTGTTCTCTTTTAATAATACGCCGTCTGTTTGTATGTATTCGTCAGCAAACATTTCGTCTATTGGTAGATATTTATAATTATTAGGCAATGTTCCGCTCGACATATTAAAATCATATATGAAATTTCGTGCTGCAAAATTTCTATTTTTGTATTCAGCGTAGAGGCCTGTTTTGATGGTTGGGTTCCATGAATATAGTGAGGCTAGATACTCATAATTTGTGCCTCCCGAAAGGAGGTTCTCTTTCAATTCTTGAAAATTTCTGATAATATCATTGTTCTCTATACGGTATTGTTGGTAGTATTGGCTAGTAGGATTATTGTTGAGTCG
>JAGNUZ010000082.1 GCA_017986765.1 Paludibacteraceae bacterium
AAATCTGACAGTTTCCTACATAGGCTGATGTTAGCACTATGCCTTCCATGCTTACTCTTTATGTACGAGTTTAAACAGTCTATCCCAACGAACTTTCTCAACAAAAGATGCATCTTTATCCAACGATAACCAAACGAAAATTGGTTTCCCAACCACATGATCCTCAGGCACAAAACCCCAAAAACGTGAGTCTGCCGAATTATGTCTGTTGTCTCCCATGAGCCAGTAATAATTCATCTTAAACGTGTACGTATTGGCTACGTTATTATTGATGTAAATAACGCTATCTTTTACTTCTAGAGTGTTTTTTTCGTGATTGCGAATAATTCGTTCGTATATCGGCAAGTTTTCCATCGTAATAGCTACCGTTGCTCCCTTGCGAGGAATGTAGATAGGCCCATAATTGTCTCGTGTCCAATCTTTATACCCAAATGGAAAAACAGCTCCCGAAATCAAGCCATTATCCACTTCTACTTTGAGCACACTTGGCAAGTTTTTAATCTTATTCAAGGCTTCTTTTGTCAAAGGTATTCGATATACAGGGTTGTGTTTGCCAAAATTGTTGCGTTCATATCCGCAGTAATCAAGCAAATTGTCTCCGTTAGGAATTTCGTTCAGTAAAAATAATTGATCATCTTTGCTTACGCCAATTCGTTTGAATTGATTCTCCGAAATTTTACGCCCATCAGTCGTTACCCAATAGCTGAGCTGTGTTCCTTCTACTTCCTCTTGAGCTACATTGTTGATATATACTTGATTTTCTTTTATTTGGAGAGAATCGCCAGGTAAACCAACGCATCTTTTCACATAATTTTCCCTTCTATCCACTGGACGGAAAATCACATCGCCAAACATGCTTTTGTTGTTATGTACGTATTCTCGTCCATAATCTTCGCACAAGGTGTAGTAATCAGGGTTAGAAACTTTCGTTGTAACCGTATCTCCAGCAGGAAAATTAAATACCACAATATCTAAGTGTTTGATAGTGTCTAGTCCTTTTAATCGCTTGTACTCCCATTGTGGAAATTCAATGTATGATTTTGTATTCAATATCGGCATCGTATGTTGTGCCAGAGGAAATGATAAGGGCGTGTTTGGTACTCTTGGGCCATAACTAATTTTGCTAACGAGCAAAAAATCGCCTACCAACAAGGATTTTTCGAGCGAAGATGTGGGGATTTTGTAATTTTGGAACAAAAATACATTGATAAAATACACAGCAATTAAAGCGAAAATAATAGCATCTGCCCATTCTGCCACTTTGTGTAGGGTTTTATTTTTGGTTTTTTTCCAAAAATTCCATGGAATAAATAGAGTAACGTACATATCGAAAAAAACAGGAAGCAACAGCAACCACCACCAATTGCCTACCCATGCTATAAATAGTACGTATAGCAAGCATACGATTGTTGCTTTTATCCATTGTATAGCCGATACCTTAAAGCGATTGGGCTTGTCTTTGTTAGTTAAAGTGCTCATAGAGGTGTTTTATATGTCAATATTAAAAATTAAGCAAATCATTCATGCCCAAAAACCCTTGTTTTTTGTACGTAAATTCAGCGGCAAGCACTGCACCTAGAGCAAATCCCTTGCGACTTTTAGCATCGTGCGTTATCACAATAGAATCCACTTCTGATTCGTATGTAATGGCGTGGATGCCAGGGACTTCTCCTTCTCTTACTGCGTGTATAGGTAGCACTTCGGGCGAAGATGCGGTTTCTAATTCCCATTTTGTTTTACGCGAAATTTCTTTTAATATGCCTTCGGCTAAAGTGATGGCAGTACCACTTGGAGCATCTAGTTTTTGCGTATGGTGAACTTCGGTCATCGAAACGTTGTATTCTTCAAATTGGTTCATTATTTTTGCCAAATATGCATTTACTGATGCGAAAATATTTACGCCCAAGCTAAAGTTTGATGCCCAAAACATTGCCAAGCCTTTCTCCTTGCAGATGGCTTTTATTTCGTCTATTTTATCTGTCCACCCAGTAGTCCCAGATACTATGGATACGCCTGCATCAAATGCTCTAATGTAGTTTGCATATGCCACTTTAGGTGACGTAAATTCAATGGCTACATCGGCACTCTTGAATGCTGTAGATGTGAAATCTTGTTGATTATCAACATCTATTTTGCTTACTATCTCGTGCCCACGGGCAATGGCTATTCTTTCAATTTCTTTGCCCATCTTGCCGTATCCTATCAATGCTATTTTCATAAAATATGTACCGTTTTTATTGGTTAGAATAATAATGTGTATATAACTTACAAATGTACGAATTTAGTGTGAAAATGATGCTATAATAAACTGCTTTTTTCTTTTTTCAAACGTATTTGGTCTTTTTTGGGCAATCCTTTTACTACTAATTCATACGATTCATCTATCCATTGCAGGAGTTGTGTCGAAGTGGCAACATCTTCGATAAATACGGTATTCCAATGCTTTTTATTCATGTGGTAGCCAGGGAGTACATAGGCGTACTGTTCTCTTAATTCGATGGCTTTCTCGGGGTCACATTTTAAGTTGATACGTTCAGGCAATGTATTCAGGCTACACAATACAAATATTTTTTCCAGTACTTTAAATACCAATATGTCATCATCGAAGGGCAAGGCTTCTGTTACTCCTTCTTTTTGCAAACAATGTGTTCTAACTTCTTCTATATTCATATATTTTTTGTTTTACGAAAGTGGAGCTAAAAAGGCATCAGGTATATGTTCTATGTCAAAATTTCCTTGCTTGTTGGGTAATAATGCCATGATATCAAATTGTACATTCTTATTGATGTCGTAACGCTGTATATACTCATCGGTAGCCTGCACAATGCGCCTTATTTTAGCATTTGTAATGGCATCTTTTGGGTGCTCGAAGTAGGCTGTACTGCGCGTTTTTACCTCTACGACAATCAGCGTGTCATTGGTTTCCGCCACGATGTCTAGCTCCAAATGTCCTATACGCCAGTTTGTATGGCGAATGTTGTAGCCTTTTTCTCGCAAGAATGCTGTTGCAACTTTTTCTCCTTCGTTTCCAAGTTTGTTGTGTAATGCCATTAAATTTAGGTGTTAATGTGTCTTTTTATCAAAAGCATTTTTTTTATTATACAAAGCGTTGTACTTTTGCATGCTATATATTGAGTGAACTAAATTTCTTGCATGAAAAAGAGTAGCAAACGTCCCGACAAAAATACACAAAAATCATTACTTCGCATTAATAGAGTAACTTTTGTGCTAAATGACAAGGAAATGAATGCCTTGGAACTTTGTTGTAAGCGTTTGAAAGTGAAAAATAAGTCGCGATTTATACGGGAAGTACTGATGTCAACCGTCATTAATAAATTGGAACAAAGTAGCCCTACCTTGTTTGATTAAAAAAAGAGAAAACACATGGGTATATATGGAATTGTTGTGTTGGTGCTGGTTGTCGGTGTTTTGTTGTTGGTGCTGGTAAAGTACATGCAGCAACTTGCACTCACTAAATTGGGCGAACAAGAAAAATCCCTTACAAGTGCTATTGCTCAACTCGAAACTGAAAAAGCCTTAGCTCAATCGCAATTGGCTGAACAGCAACAGAAAAATCTATCTGCCTCACAGCAATTAAGTGCTGTAACCGAAAAATCGCAACAACAAGCAGAACAATTGGCTGTGTTGCAAACGCAAAACGAACATTTATCGGAAAAATTGCATACCCAAAAACAAGAACTCACGGAGCTTCAATTGCATTTTACCAAAGAGTTTGAAAACATTGCAACCCGTATTCTTAAACAAAATTCGTCTGATTTTACGGACGTTAACGTGAAGCACCTCAATGATATAGTCAATCCTTTGAAAGAGAAAATATCACTGTTTGAGAAAAAAGTAGAAGATGCTTATGATGTGGAATTGCGTGATAAAATTGGTTTGAGGGAAGAGGTGAGAAAATTGTCCGAACTCAATATGCGGATTAGCGAAGAAGCTACCAATTTGACCAAGGCACTCAAGGGAGATGTGAAAAAGCAAGGTAATTGGGGCGAAATTGTACTAGAGCGTGTGCTCGAACGTTCGGGATTGAGAAAAGGCATAGAATATATGCGAGAAGAACAGATAGAAGGTGCTCATGGTGAGGTATATAGACCTGATGTCATTGTACATTTACCTGATAATAAAAACGTACTCATTGATGCGAAAGTATCGTTGATAGCCTACGAGAAATTTGTAAATGCAAACGACGACGAGAAGGATGTGTACCTCAAGGGTCATATAGATTCTATTCGCAAGCACGTAAAGGGACTTAGTGAAAAGTGCTACCAAAATTCCCCTTCAGTTAATTCCCCCGATTTTGTATTGATGTTCTTACCCATCGAGGGTTCTTTTTCTGTTGCGTTACAGTCTGATAATGAGTTATATACCTATGCTTGGGATAGAAAAATTGTCGTGGTAAGTCCAACTACCTTATTAGCTACTTTACGTACCATTGCTTCTATCTGGAAACAAGAAAACCAAACGAAAAATGCACAAGAAATTGCACGTTTAGGAGGTGCTTTATACGATAAGCTTGTTGGCTTTGTAGATGACCTGAATAAAGTGAAAATAAATATGGATAGGGCTTCGGTGTCTTATTCAGAAGCAATGAAAAAATTGCAATTGGGAGCTGGTAACGTATTTGTTACGGCAGAAAAAATGAAACAATTGGGTGCGAAAACCAGTAAACAGCTGCCTGACAGTGTACAAGAATGATATTTGACGATACTTATTTTATGAAACAAGCACTCATCGAGGCACAAAGAGCATTCGCTAAAGGCGAAGTGCCCATTGGGGCGGTGGTGGTATGTGAGCAACAAATAATTGCACGTGCTCATAATCTGACAGAAACCTTGCGTGATGTAACGGCTCATGCCGAAATGCAGGCGATAACCTCTGCGGCTAATTTTTTAGGATCTAAGTATTTGACTGATTGCGTGTTGTATGTAACCGTAGAGCCATGTGTGATGTGTGCGGGAGCGTTGCACTGGTCAAAGCTCCTAAAGGTAGTGTATGGTGCTAGCGAAGAGAAGTTTGGATTTACCCGAAAAGTACCCTCCGCATTGCACCCAAAAACAAGCCTAGTTGGAGGTGTGTTGGCGGAAGAATGCTCCCAAATAATGAAAGATTTTTTTACTAATAAACGATAAGAATATGAATTTTGTTGAAGAACTTGAATGGAGAGGGATGATTCATACGATGATGCCTGGAACAAAAGAACAACTTGAAAAAGAATTAACTTCTGCGTATGTGGGAATTGATCCTACGGCAGATTCTTTGCATATAGGGCATTTGGTAGGCGTAATGATGTTGAAACATTTTCAACGTGCTGGACATAAGCCTATTGCATTAGTCGGCGGTGCTACAGGAATGATTGGCGACCCTTCGGGAAAAAGCGCTGAACGTAATTTGCTAGACGAAAAAACCCTCAAGCACAATGAAGAGGCTATTAAAAATCAATTGTCACGCTTTTTAGATTTTGATAGTGATGCACCTAATGCTGCAGAAATGGTAAATAATTACGATTGGATGAAAAGCATCTCATTTCTAGATTTTATTCGTGATATTGGCAAGCATATTACGGTTAATTACATGATGGCGAAAGATTCGGTTAAGAAAAGACTCTCCTCCGAATCGTCTGTAGGCATGTCATTCACTGAGTTTACGTATCAATTGGTACAAGGATATGATTTTTTGCATTTGTACGAAAATAAAAATTGCAAACTACAAATGGGCGGTTCCGATCAGTGGGGAAATATCACAACAGGTACAGAATTAATTCGCAGAAAAGTGTCAGGCGAAGCTTTTGCACTCACGTGTCCGCTTATAACCAAAGCCGATGGCGGTAAATTTGGTAAAACAGAAAGTGGCAATGTTTGGCTAGATGCCAACTATACTTCTCCGTATCGCTTCTATCAGTTTTGGTTAAACGTAAGCGATGAGGATGCTCAGAAATACATCAAAATCTTCACTTTCTTAACGAAAAATGAAGTAGAGAGTTTAGTAGCTACGCATGCTGAAGCACCACATCAAAGAGCTTTGCAAAAGCGTTTGGCTCAAGAGCTTACAACCATGGTGCACTCACAAGAGGCCTACGAAATGGCGGTAGAAGCATCTGCCGTTTTGTTTGGAAATTCGACTTCCGAAAGCCTTAAGAAAATGGATGAGGCTACTTTGTTGGCTGTTTTTGAGGGTATTCCCCAGTTTGAAATAGAGCGAAAAGACTTGCTCGGAGAAGTCAAATTGATAGATTTATTAACCACACAGGCACCCGTTTTTTCGTCTAAAGGCGAAATGCGTAAAATGCTTCAAAATGGTGGACTGTTTATTAATAAAGAAAAATTGACAGATGTAGAAGCCCTTGCAACGATAGACCTGTTGCTTAACGATTCCTTTATTTTTGTGCAAAAAGGCAAAAAGAACCATTATCTGCTACAAGTAAAGTGATTTTTTTGGAGAAAACATTTGGTGAATTAAATCAAACATACTACCTTTGCATCGCATTTGCAATAAGTAGATTGTTGTAGGTGTTTTTGATTGTCTCATGGTGTAATGGTAGCACGACAGTTTTTGGTTCTGTCTGTCTAGGTTCGAATCCTGGTGAGACAACAGAGAGTAAAACGTTAACAAACTATTTCGGTAGCTGTTAACGTTTTTTCTTTTTTAGTATATCCATTCCTAGCAAGTTTCCAAAACCTGTTAGGACTCGATACCTG